>CAXYZP010000301.1:0-2560 GCA_964293175.1 uncultured Sphaerochaeta sp. | reverse complement strand
TACGGCATCGCATGCTGTGTGTCGGCCATGACCATCGGCAAGCAGATGCAGTTTTTCGGAGCAAGGGTAAACCTTGCAAAGACGCTGCTGTATGCCATCAACGGTGGACGTGACGAAAAAAGCGGCGAGCAGGCAGGTCCGAAGACCCAAGCTATCACAAGCGAATATCTCGATTACGATGATGTGATGGAAAAATTTGAATATATGAGTTCCTGGCTAGCCAAGCTCTATATAGAGACCCTCAATGTCATCCATTACATGCATGACAAGTACAGCTACGAACGCATCGAGATGGCATTACACGACGAAAAGATCCTCAGGACCATGGCAGGGGGCATCGCTGGCCTCAGTGTTGTTGCAGACAGCCTGTCAGCTATCAAGTATGCCAAGGTAAGACCCATCTATGATGAGAGCAATCTGGTTGTGGATTTTGAGATCGAAGGAGACTTCCCTACCTTCGGCAATAACGACGACCGGGTCGACGATATTGCTGTGGCGGTGGTAAAGATGTTTATCACCAAGATGCGGAGTCACCACACCTACCGCAACAGCGTACCGACCCTGTCCGTACTGACTATCACCAGCAACGTCGTCTACGGGAAGAAGACGGGATCGACCCCTGACGGAAGGAAGAAGGGAGAGCCGTTTGCACCTGGGGCAAACCCAATGCACGGACGTGATACCAAAGGTTGTGTGGCTAGCATGAAGAGTGTTGCCAAGATCCCGTATGACTATGCCCAGGATGGCATATCCTACACTTTTTCCATCATACCAGGCACCCTGGGTAAGGATAGGGAGATGCAAAAAGCAAACTTGGTCACCCTTATGGACGGTTACTTTGCAGAGAGCGGACACCATATCAACGTCAACGTTATGGAGAAGAGTACCCTCCTCGATGCCATGGACCACCCCGAGAAGTATCCGCAGCTGACCATCCGTGTCAGTGGCTACGCAGTAAATTTCATCAAGCTGACTCGTGAACAGCAACTTGATGTCATCCATAGAACGTTTCACGACAAAATGTAGGAGGATAGTATGAGCATACAAGGAACAGTACATTCGGTAGAGACCTTTGGTACCCTTGATGGACCTGGAGTTAGGTATGTCCTTTTCCTCCAAGGCTGTTCATTGAGATGCCGATACTGTCACAACCCCGACACCTGGTCGATGAAGGGAAAGAACGTGACCGATAGCGAACGTGTGGTGAAGGAAATTCTTTCCTACCGCTCGTTCATCTCTAAAGGTGGGGTCACCCTCAGTGGAGGAGAGCCCCTTATGCAACCTGCTTTTGCCCTGGACATCATCCAACGATGTAAGAGCGAAGGATTGCACACTGCCATCGATACATCCGGCAGTGTTCCTCTCGAACTTGCCAAGGCGGTCATAGATGAGGTGGATCTTGTCATGCTGGACATAAAGAGCCTTGATGACAAGCAGAGCTTCAGCCTGACAGGGATGGGCAATGCCAATACCTTGGCCACCTTGGAGTACTGCGAAAGCATCGGCAAGAAGGTATGGCTACGCCATGTCCTGGTTCCAGGCTGGACCTTGGACAAGACACGCCTTGAAAGTCTCGCCACCTATCTCAAGGGTTTCTCATGCATCGAGGTGGTAGAGCTGTTGCCCTACCACAGCATGGGTCAGTACAAGTGGGAGCAACTCGCCCTTGATTACACCCTCAAGGGAGTAGAGGAACCAACCACAAAGGAACTAGCTATGGCTCAAGAGGTGTTTGAGAAGAGAGGTCTGAAGGTCCTGATGACAGGTCTTGCCAAGGCGAAGGAGACCAAGGTAGGGTAAGCCTAGACCAAGCCAATACCCAGGAAAATTAGTAGGTATACGACAAGGAAGAAGGCCGATTCAACACAAGTGTGTTGATCCGGCCTTCTCTTATTTATATTTGTATTGCTTTTTCAAGGATAGATTCTAGCACAGGCTCAAGTTCAATTTCAGTTTACCGTCTAAACCCTTTTTGAACCACTTGCCTGCCCTGGGTTGCACTCTGGAAGCTTGCTTGTCTGCCCTGCATCCCTTGGCCAGGACTCTGGAAGCTTGCTTGCCTACCCTGTGCTACAGGGGTGGGGTTCCTATAGTTGCCCAGACCTGTACCCTCATATTGCGAAGCCTGCTGATTCTCTCTTGCTCCCTGACCAGCCCAAAGGGGAATACCTGCTACTGTGCGAAAGGAATATCTGTCCTCATTGGTTGCTACAGTCACGGCTGAAATATCAGAATCAAGCACAAAGCCCCTGACCACAGCTTCCGTTCCTTCCTTAAGATTTATGCCCTTAGGGTAGATGACCTCATACTTACCCAGATGCAAAGCATACTCATCCTTTGCAGTGGTGAGATACCACTCGCCATCCTCTTCAGAGAGTGTGCCCGATACAATGCCCAATTGTCCCAAGCGGACAAAATCGCTTCCCTTCAGGTCACTAGAAGAAGAGGCAAAGACCCCTACCGATACCATTACGAGAAGTATGGCTACCATACTGATGTTTCTTTTGTTCATTGAAGAACCCCCATCTTTTGATAGCCTAACTATACGTTCGGCCTATGG
>CAXYZP010000300.1:0-2573 GCA_964293175.1 uncultured Sphaerochaeta sp. | reverse complement strand
GAGACCTGTCAACAAGATGGTAGAGACAGCAGAGCAGATATCTTTTGGTAACTTTGAAGGAGACCCCATCCCGCTTGAAGGACCCGAGGAGCTCATCTATCTGGAGAAGAACCTGAACCAGATGAAGCAGAGCCTGCGAGAACGCCTTGAGATGATCGCAGAGAATACAAAACTGGAAAAAATGATTCACAGCCAAGAAATGGAACAGATGCGTACAACACGAGAACTAGAAAAGGCACGATATAAGGCCCTACAGGCCCAAATCAACCCCCATTTTCTTTTCAATACCCTAAACACGATCGGTCGCACTGCCCTTTTCGAAGAGGCAAACAACACCGTGGACCTCATCGACAACCTAGCATCAATCTTTCGCTATACCCTAGAATATCATGATGATGTCACCATCAAAGAGGAACTGCGGTTTGTCAGGGAGTACCTGACTATCCAACAGTTCAGATTTGCCGACCGCCTGAAATTTTCCATCCAATGCCCTGAAGAATTCCATGAGGTGAAAATCCCTCCCCTTATCATCCAACCTTTTGTGGAGAATGCCATGATCCACGGCCTTGAACCTAAGGTTGAAGGCGGCACGATAGAAATACTCCTCAGCAAGGAAGGCAGACGTCTGATAATCCAAATCACCGATACAGGGGTGGGTATCGACGCCTCAAAACTCAGCCAGATACAATTTGATGGGAAACAACATATTGGGGTGAAGAACATTGGTGACAGATTGAAACACTACTATAAAGGAAAGGCTAACCTGGCCCTATCGAGGGTCAGCGAAGAAGGCGGAACGAAAGTGACCATATCCTTACCGATAAAAGCTGGAGGTAAAAAAAGTGTACAAACTGCTCATAGCTGATGACGAACATCTGGAGTGTGATGCGATCGAGTTGTTGGTGAACCGCGCGAACCTCCCTTTGCAATGCATCAAGGCAAAAAATGGTCAAGAGGCAGTGGAACTGGCAAAGCTTCACCGTCCTGAGATCGCCTTTCTTGATATCAAGATGCCAGGAATCGATGGTATTGAAGCCGCAAAACAGATTAGGGCAATGCATGAAGAGTGCCATATAGTATTCCTTACCGCGTGGAGTACCTTTGAACTTGCCCAACAGGCAATACGCATCGGGGCCAGCGAATATTTGGTAAAGCCGGTACAGCGTAAGGATGTCTACGACCTTTTGGACAATCTCATCGCTGACCTTGATGAGCAGAAGCTATCAGAAAAACAACAAGCAGGAGAGATCCGTGAGGTCCTCAACCTCTTCAGCAGGGAGTTTTTTGCATCCCTTAAGTTTGGAAGGCTCACCGAAGATGCGATGCGATCATATTTTCTGATGCAAGGCATCACCAATACAGAGGGCTTTGCTCTGGTGATAAGCGGAATGAACGAAGAGACAGTGCGTTCCTTCTTTAAACGTAGCAGACTGTATCCCAAGTTGCAGATCTGTTACTTCCCCTCGGTAGACCGCATTACCGTGCTGATTTTTACCTCTCAAGGAGCAAAGATCATAGAACAGTTTGCTGGCCACCAAGTGGATGAGAACATGCTGATAGGTTCTGGAATACTTTTTTCTGATCTGAAAGAAATCCCCAAATCAATCTCAACCGCTTCCCTAGCCCATACCCATGCATATAGACATAAGATTAGATTCCAACGATTCAGTGATGTCCTTAAAGTACCAAGAGACTATGCAAAGCTTCAGGCAAAGAACATCCTGATGCTAGAACAAACCCTAGCAGGGAACGTAGAGGAAGCGCGAACATTAGCTCATGAGATTATCGATGCCGTGCATACATCCAATATGCAAGAAAAGGATGCCATAGAAGAGCTTTATGAATTTTTAATGATGTTTTCCTATGAGCTGAACAAGAGCCTTGCCTTCCTTACGTATCCCAAGCCTCAAAAAGATACCATCATGGGCCAGGAGATCTATCTCATGGATTTTATTGACTTGGCATGTAGTGCCGTATTAGAGGATAAGAAGGACAGGTACAGCAGACCTTTCAAGTTTATAGACCACTACCTGCAAGAAAACTATCACGAACAGCTTTCTGTCGAGCAAGTAGCTACCATCATTGGCTTGAATACCAAATACTTCAGTCAACTCTGCAAGACCTACTTTGGTGCAACGTTTCTCGAATACCTAACAAGCATCCGAATGAAAAAAGCCAAGCAACTACTGCTAACTGGAGACTACTCCATTAAGGAAGTGGCGGAGATGACGAGCTTCACTGACGGGAACTACTTCTCCAGGGTATTCAGACAGACCTTTGGCATCTCACCCTCCTCCTTTAAGGAAGAGGGTGCTGGCGAAAAGAAGGGAGAATAACTATCAGGAGACAGCAAGGATATCCTACAGGAAATCCTTGCGCTCAGGAGTGAACACATCCAGGACCATACCCTCTTCTATACACAGCACACAATGCTTTGCCCCACTGGCAAGCAGGACGGAATCCCCTTTCCCTACAAGTCTTTTTTCGCCATCATTTTCAAACTCAAAGGTTCCGCTAAGGATGTAGCTCATCTGTTGGTGAGGGTGAGAGTGCAACGCTGCCATAGAGTCTTT
>CAXYZP010000299.1:0-2584 GCA_964293175.1 uncultured Sphaerochaeta sp. | reverse complement strand
GCTACGCCATCGGTTGCACCTTTCTCTATAGTGGCAACAGGACTCTGACCAAAAATGGAAAGGGACAAATCAGGGGCATGGTACTCAGGCAGGGTAAAGGACATACAAGACCTCTTTGTAAGCGTGTTTTTATGGTTAGACCATTGGGGTTGCTTTCAGTATAACTATCGACCACCTTGGGTTTAAAGGCAAGAGAAAAGCAACGTGGGAATCAGAGCTTGTTACTTTTCTATTCTTGACAGATCCAGAAGTAAAACAGTAGGATTATATTTGTTAGGTAGTTCTAACAGAATGAAGGAGACCATATGAAATATATTTATCTGATGTTGGGATTCATAGGAATTGCCCTAGGGGCAGTGGCAGCTGTGGTACCACTTCTTCCTTCATTCCCATTCTTATTGCTCGCCTTCATCAGTTTTGGAAAGAGTTCTGAAAAACTTGACAGGTGGTTCAGAAACACAAAGCTCTATAAGAACAACTTAGAAAGCTATATCAACAAGCAGGGTATGACCCGAGGCAATAAGGTACGGGTAATGATCACAGTAACGTTGGTGATGATGTTTGGTTTTTTTATGCTTCGTCAGATCAGACTCGGTCAGATCATCCTAGGTATCGTCTGGGTCGGGCATATCATCTATTTCACGTTTGGCGTAAAGAACAAAGTTCAAGCCACCAACCAGGACGCAACTAACCAAAATTGAGAGGTTTTCATGCTTCAGCAATGGGATTTTCCTAAAAAAGAAATATAGGGATAGGCCAAGGTTACTAATACCTGTCACGGGTACCCATAAAAAACTCTCCGCTTCTGCTTGCCAGATGGAGAGTTTTTTCTTTGTGCATTGTCGGGCAGAGAGGATTCGAACCTCCGACCCCCTGGTCCCGAACCAGGTGCGCTAGCCCCTGCGCTACTACCCGTCAGCCTTTTGAGCCGAGGTAAAATATAGCTGTTGCCCCCCTTATTGTCAATAACAGAGAAATCCACTTCTTACCAGGCTTTTCCCTTTTCCGCATCATTTCATTGACAGCGCCTAGGCTTAATGGTATTTTTCATAAGAATGTCCGCAAAAGCGGAAAATGTTTGGCAACAAAGAGGTTTATGATGTCTTCAGACGATAAAACAGGTGAAAAGAATGGCGGAGAAGAGTCAAAAGCACTCGACTTCAAGAAAGGCAAGAAAAGCAACATCGCAGAAAAAGAGCAGAAAGTTGTTGCTGTAAAAGCTAAAAGAAAGATAACCCCGGGCTGGATTTTTGGAATGATAGTCCTATTGCTCATCGCTGTTTCCTTTGTTTTGGCACCAGCCATTCAAGCTTTTGTAGGCCCAAAGAATGCTGATGGCATCGTCTTTGGTAAATACGGAAAGGAAGATATTAAGTATTCATACGGAAACTACTTCTACGACCAGGTGCAGAACTTTGGCGGTCAGTACAAGAATACTGGCGATAACGCCACCCAGACTCTGTATCAGGTCTGGAAAAGCGCATATGACAGCACAGTTCTCTATACAGCAGTCAACCAGCTTGCTTCCAAGGCAGGTATCATTGCTGCAGATGAAGTGGTCAACAGATCCATCATTAACAGTGGGGCATACAACAAGGACGGCAAGTTCGATGTTGAGCTCTACCAGAAGGCAACTGCCGAAAGCAAGGCTTCTGTTGAGAAGTCCATTCGCAGGTCTGTCCCTTACCAGATAGTTATCGATGACATCGGCAGTGCATTGTCCTCCTCTAGCGAGGCAGACTATGTTGCCAAGATGGCTTCTGAAGGTCGCACCTTCAACTATGTAGACATCAATGCATCTCTCTATCCCAATGATAAAGCAAGTGCCTATGCATTGCAGAACAAACAGTTGTTCTACAGCATGGAATTGAGCATCATAAGCGTTGAGACTGAGGACGAGGCAAAAACTCTCTCTAGCACAATTGCAAGCGGTGAAAAATCCTTTGAAGAGGTTGCTTTGGCTTCCAGCAAGGACAACTATGCTGCTAACGAAGGCAAAGTCGGTACAGTCTACTACTTCGGTCTTGTCTCGAACTTTAAGAATGCTGAAGATGCCACCCAGCTACTGACTGCAAAAAGTGGCGATCTAGTAGGACCTCTCGAAGGGCTCGGAGCTTGGTCGATCTATCGCCTTGACTCTACTCCCCTCGAAGCCGATTATGCCTCCCCTGCTCTGCTCGCAACAGTCAAGGCGTACCTAGCCTCCAGTGACGACCCTGTAGTGGATGACTATCTGCTTGCCATGGCCAATGAGTTCGCCCTTGATGCCAAGGATGACTTTGCCGCTGCAGCAGAAAAAGCAGAACTTGACTTGGTAAACGTTGCTGGAACTCCCTACAACGTTGCACAGTCCACTTACATGAACAACTTCAGCTACACAGATCCTCAGGGTAAGCTTGCTGCTGCCGCGACTACAAAAGAAATGGGACAGAAGCTCTATAAAGCTGAGCTCGGAACCATTCTGGATCCAATCAAGAGCAACACTTCCTACCTGGTAGTACAGGCAGATGAAGAGATAGCCGATGAAGGCATGGGTAGTTATATCCAGATGTTCTACAACTATCTCAGCGGCTCACAGAACCAA
>CAXYZP010000298.1:0-2585 GCA_964293175.1 uncultured Sphaerochaeta sp. | reverse complement strand
TAGAGGCTATTCGTGACAAAAAAATGGCCGTTTCTGTGGTGGGCCTTTCAGCCCACAGCAATGAATCCAGACTTGTCGAACTTGCCAACGAGCTTTCCTGCACTTCGATTTGCCTTACCGGCAGCAGGGCTAAGCCCCATTCTCACCTCAATACATTTTCCACACTCTCAGACATGCTATCATCCCTTGATGCAGATATTGTACTCAATGGTATCGCAGGCTTTGCGGGGCTTGAAGCCTCCCTACTCTCCCTCGCACAAGGCTTTGACCTTGCCCTGGCCAATAAGGAGAGTGTCGTTTGCGGCGGTTCCTATCTGTTCGACTATGCAAACGAACATACTAGTAAGATCATAGCTGTCGATAGCGAACATAGTGCTCTAGCAGAATTGCTTAAGGGACGCCACCAAAACGAGGTTGCCTCGTTGATACTTACCGGCAGCGGAGGCCCTTTCAGGACCCTGCCATCAGATCAGTTCGCCCATATCACTGTAGAGGAGGCTCTAGCCCATCCTACATGGAAAATGGGGAAGAAGATCTCCGTGGACAGCGCCACTTTGGCAAACAAGGCCCTTGAAGTAATCGAAGCCTCGTATCTCTTTGGTCTTCCTGCTGAAAAAATCGAAGTGGTTATTCACCCCCAGTCGATCGTCCATTCCATGATCCGCACCGTAGATGGAGCTGTCTATGCCCAGATGGGAATACCAGACATGACCCTTCCTATCGTCAATGCGCTGACGGAGAACGGACAGAACCTGGTCAGGCCTTTGGATTTCACCAATCTCAGCCTAACCTTTGAGAAACCTGATTACAAACGCTTTCCCCTATTGGCCCTAGCCTTCTCCATACTCCAGAGGAAAGGTAGCTCTGCTCTTGCCTTCAACGCAGCTGATGAGGTTGCAGTGCATACCTTTCTCGACCGCAGTTGTTCCTATCCCCAGATGATACGGGCCATTGAAAAAACGCTGGAAAAACCTTGGGATCGTGCTCCCTCTTCATTTGAAGAGACTCTCGCCCTTGATAAGGAAGCGAGGGATCTGACAAGAAGCTACCTATGAGCAGCCTTCTGCTGCTCATCAGCAAGTACCTCATAGGCTTGCTGGGTATAGGACTGGTGGTTATCATCCACGAGGCTGGCCATCTTATTGCTGCAAGGGCCTGTGGTATTGATGTGGAGGTGTTTTCCTTCGGTCTGGGACCCAAAATCTGGGGTATCGAACATATGGGAACAGATTTTAGGATAAGTATCCTACCCTTCGGCGGCTACTGCCGACTCAAGGGCTCGGACGACCTCAGCCAAGCCCTCCTACAAAAAGACAAGGACTTTACCCATGTAGAACAGGGATCGCTGTTCTCAGTACACCCTGCCAAGAGAATATTGACCTATCTCTCAGGGCCCCTGCTGAATCTGGTATTTGCCATACTCCTTTACTCGGTGCTTGCCTCGATCCCCTACAAGGTACTCTCTACAGAGCCCATCATCGCAACCATCAATACCTACCCCACCCTCTTTTCTCAAGCAACAAGCCCTGCATATGAACAGGGACTGCGAACAGGGGATACCATCCTAGAACTGAATGGAGAGCCAATCCGGGACTGGGAACTGCTTGAAGAGCTTCTTTTGGCCAGTGAAGGCCCACAACTGTTCACAATCGAACGATCAGGAAAAGCCATGACTATCCCCATTGAGGGAGAGAGGACCGAGCAGGGCGTCCGCTACGGGCTCTCAGTCATCCGTAAGCCCATCATAGGCAGTGTAAGACCTGCAACACCTGAAAGCGATGCCGGTCTTCAGAAAGGGGACAGGATCCTGATGGCAAATGGCGAAAAGACACCCAATGATCTCGCTCTCTTGGTAGCGCTCGCAGGGAATACGGAGACGACAAACCTTTTAGTTCAGAGGAATGATAGAGAGATCATGATCACATTTCGCCCCGATCTGAATGAAAGGGGGAAAGGCGAATGGAACTTTGCCCTCGCCTCAAGTAATATTTCTGTAAAAGCATCTTCATTCAGCCTTATCAACGGCTGGAAAACCACCCTAGAGATGGCCCGAGATACATTAACCTCGCTAAGGCTGCTTATCAGCGGAGGAAACAGGAACGTCCGCCAGGAGTTTACCGGTACTGCAAGGGCAGCCCTTATGATCGGAGACATTACTTCTTTGGGGTTGGAGAACGATACCAGCAGCGGCTTCAGGGCTCTGTGGTATCTTTTGGGGGTTGTAAGCATTTCTTTAGGCATAGCCAATCTGCTTCCCCTACCAGCTTTTGACGGGGGCCAGGTGCTGACGGCTCTTTTTGAGTGGGTCACAGGAAAAAACATACAGCCAAAGACCTATTGGATTCTCCAATTGGTCGGAATAGGCACTGTCTTTGGAATTTTTATGTTTCTAGGATATGCGGACATACTCCACTTCCTCTCTATCAGACGTTAGGATTGTTCCCTGAAATATACTTGTTGCTGAACTCCATCTCTTCAAATCTGACAATATTACTGACAAATGCCAAGGAGAAGATACCTGTCTCACCGTTTCGGTTCTTAGCCATGATGACCTTCGTCTCCTGGATATTGTTCTTGCGCCGCTC
>CAXYZP010000297.1:0-2587 GCA_964293175.1 uncultured Sphaerochaeta sp. | reverse complement strand
AGGTTGCCTTTACCGATCTTATGAAAACCCTTGCTCTCGCAGGAGGAGGGTATCTTGGCTTTGCCCTTGAGACCAAGAAGGTAAACTACTCAGTAGAGGCTACATTACAGAAAAAGCTGTTACGGTTCTTCCTTGGAATGGTCGGAGTAGTCTCTATCATGGCCATGAAAGGCTTGTTCCCGGCATCACTTTACTCAATCGGAGCTTTTGTCCGCTACGCCTTGTTGGGTTTCTGGGCTACAGGACTCTTCCCCCTTATAGGAAAAAGGATTCTGTTTGCTGATGCTCAATGACCTTAGCCTCGATGCCGCTTGTGATAAGGAATCTCCTTAGTGAAAGCAGGTCATCGAGGTTACCATGACACTGCTTGGCAAATAAAAGGCCGCACATGATGGCATCATCAAGTGCATAGTGAGCCTGATACTCCATACCGAAGTGGTCGCAAAGATAGGTCAGCTTGTAGCTGAGCATCTTGGGCCACACTTTTTTTGCTATGGTATAGGTGCAGAAATAGGATGTCGCCTTTGCTTCCAGGTCATATGTTTCAAAGCAACCCTTCAGCACACCCATGTCAAAGACCGCATTATGGGCAACGAGGATATCGCGCCCGATAAAGGCGCGCATTGCAGGCCACAAGACATCAAATTCAGGGGAAGCGAGGCAATCCTCATCCTTGAGCTTGTGCACCGCTGTCATCCCAGGATCAAAATACGGGTGCTTGGGCCTGATAAGAGAATAGTAGGAGTCAAGCAGACTCCCTTCTTCGTCAAAACGTGCCAGTGCAACAGCACAGGCACCCCCTGCATAGCTGTTTGCAGTCTCGAAATCTATAGCTACATAGTTCATACTTGTTTTCCTAACATGATGGAGAGAATGGTCTTGTCAGTCTCCTCCATCCCTTCACGGCTTATCCTCGAGAGGAAGTCCATGCTTTCCAAACTACTCCTGCCTACGATACCGCTCTCATTCCCAGGGGAGTACCCTCGAAAAGCGAGCTTGCAGGCAAGATTGGCAGCCTCTACACAGGAATAAATCTTCAACGAGCAGGTCATCTTTGCCCCATCGCAGATGATACCGGTGAGGTTGCCTATCATCGTATTGATAGCGCGGTCCATAATCTCAAGATCCCCATCAAGCAGATACACAAGGCCACAGGCTGTGCCTATGGCAGCAGTAAAAGCTCCACAAAGGGCACTGAGGCGATTCTTTCTTGCAGTAAGAGAGAGACCGACCAGTTCACTGAGCACCAGAGCCTTGCCCAGTGTCTCGTCACTCGTCTTCAGATAGGAAGCGACAACAGCGAGAGGTACTGTCAGGGTAATTCCCTGGTTACCGCTCCCACTGTTGATAATGACCGGAAGCGGACAGCCTGCCATTCTCGCATCGCTTGCAGCGGCTGCAAGAGCAGAAGCCAAGCTGAAGGCTTCCGAAAGACTTCCAGGTTCCTGGTTGAGGCTTTCAGCGGCAATCCTACCCACTGATAGCCCATATTCATTGCGTATGGCGTGTTCTGCTATGGCAAGATTCGTATCCTTGGCATCCAGACAGAGTGCAATGGCTTCACGAGGGGCAGCTTCTGCATACGCCAAAAGATCTGCTAGCGTAGCGCGGCCTATAAGATCTTCATCAGCTTCTTCCAAAACGGAACTGCAGGTATCAACTGGCAGGTTGAGCAGCACCTCATCATCCTTTTGCAGGAAGCTGAAACGGTCATGCTCACCGCTGATGACGGCAACAGAGGAATGAGTTCCCTTATGGGCTGTAACCTTGATATAGAGGGACGGGACACTACTGCTGATGGAAAGGGAGACGGAGAGCTGTTTGGCCTGGGCGAGCTGTTCTTCCCCTATTTCACTGAGGATGCTCAACCCTTTTTCCACCGAACCTCCGCACACCCCGAGGGCAACGGCGGCCTGAATACCCTTAAGAGAGCAGTTGGGAAGCCCGACACCCATGGCATTCTTGACCATGTCACGGCTGGTGACAACTTCAACCGATGTAGGGATATCTCCAAGCAAAGAGCCTGCCTTAGCACCCGCAAGGGCTGAGGCCGCCGGTTCCGTACAGCCCATGGCGGGCCTCATCTCTTTCTTCAACAGTTCCAGAAATTTATCCATATAGAGACTATACCACTACAATAGGGGATTCTCTACCCCAGAAAGGGTATGTATCAGGACAAAAGAGCCTGTGTAGGAGAGCCACTGCTGTTCAATTTCAAAGCCAACCCCCAGAGCGGCCAGCCTTGCCTTAACCAGGTCGGATTCAGAGCCGTAACCACTGTCAAAAAGAAGCTGTTGCTGTGCTACCTCAGCATCGAGGGACTCCTTCTTGAGAAAAAGGTATGCCAGATTCTCATGGGCAAGGTGCAGCGATAGATAGGCTTCCTCAACTTGGGAGTGTATCGCTTGGTAGACCTGGCCCATATCAAGCTGGGCCTGGCTCTCCTTGATGACCTGGCGTCTCACCTCATGGAACTTCTTTCCCCCGTCCCAGATGGTGGTCTTCATACCCACCGAGACGTTGAAGGTATAGTCATCGGCTTTCTCCCATTCATTTTGAAAAAGAGGAACCTTGGATCCTCCATACT
>CAXYZP010000296.1:0-2591 GCA_964293175.1 uncultured Sphaerochaeta sp. | reverse complement strand
GAGATGCACGTCTACTCCCAGATAGTCCCCTATGCAACCAGTGCTGAGGACCTCAAGAAGATGCAGCCCAAGGGTATCATCTTCTCAGGAGGGCCCGCGAGTGTTGGTGGCGCCGACTCCCCGAAACCTGATGAGGCAATTTACGCATTGGGGATTCCCATCTTGGGTATCTGTTATGGCCTACAGGTTATGAGCGTTCAGAATGGTGGAAGTGTACAGCGCCCTGATAAGCGCGAATACGGTATTGCAGAGCTTGAGATTCTCGACAGCAGTTCACCATTGCTTCAGGGAATAACCGCAAACTCCAAGCTTTGGATGAGCCACGGAGACTCCGTAGCAACTCTTCCCCAAGGTTTCAGAGCGACAGGTAGGACTAAGAACTGTGAGTTTACTATCTTGGAAAATACAGAAAAACAATTCTATGGCGTACAGTTTCATCCTGAAGTGGTCCATACCTCTGACGGTACACAGTTGCTCTCTAACTTTGTAATGCATATTTGTAAGGCCGCCCCTGACTGGGATATGGGCTCCTTTGTCCAAGCTGCCATCGAGGACATCCGTAAGAAGGTCGGAGACAAGCAGGTCCTATGCGGTCTTTCAGGTGGGGTGGACTCGGCAGTCACTGCTGTTCTCATCCACCAGGCCATCGGCGACCAGTTGGTATGTGTATTTGTCAACAACGGCATGCTACGCAAGGGTGAGGCTGAAAGGGTGCAGAAGGTGTTTAAGGAATCCTATAAGATTCGATTGCAGTATGCCGACGCCCAGGATGCATTCCTTGATGCACTAGCTGGTACTACCGAGCCCGAAGCTAAGCGAAAGATCATCGGAAAGGTGTTTATCGATACCTTTTATGATGCTGCTCGCCTTGCAGGTGAGATATCCTTTTTGGCGCAAGGTACCCTCTATCCCGATGTCATTGAGAGTAAGAGCCCCTCTGGCGGTCCTTCAGCGACTATCAAGAGTCACCACAATGTGGGTGGCCTGCCTGAAGATCTGAAGTGGGACCTCCTTGAGCCTCTGCGTGAACTTTTCAAGGATGAAGTCCGTGAACTTGGACGCGAGCTTGGCTTGCCTGAAGATATGGTGAACCGTCACCCCTTCCCAGGTCCCGGCCTTGGGGTTCGCTGTGTTGGTGAGGTCACCAAGACGCGTCTGGATACCCTGCGTGATGTAGATGCCATATTTATCGAAGAGATTCGAGCAGCGGGCCTCTACGGTGAGATCTGGCAGGCTTTGGCGTGCTTGCTCCCGGTGAAAAGCGTTGGGGTGCAAGGCGATCAGCGTACCTATGAAGAGGTCTGCTCTTTACGTGCTGTGACCAGCGAAGATGCCATGACAGCTGACTGGTACCGTTTCCCTCCTGAGGTGCTCGAGCGTACTGCCAATAGGATCTGTAATGAGGTCAGCGGAGTCAATCGTGTACTATACGATATTACCAGCAAGCCTCCTGGGACGATTGAGTGGGAGTAACCTCCAAACCCTATGCTAAGGGCTTAATATGATATAATGACAAACAACCCCCGATAGTTTGAACTTTCGGGGGTTGTCTTCTCTATCCGCAATGTTGGAGTTTTTGTTTTATCGGATAAGTATTGCTGGGGTTTTATCACTTTGAAGAGATGTTTCATGCATGTGCAGAATCTCACAGTGTTGGCAAAGCTTTACTGTACCAAATCATAGAGCGGCTTTACCCGATGCTTGTACACTCTTGCAAAGAAGAAGAGTGAGAGAGCCAATGCGGAGCTTTCAGCTATGATGAAGGCATACCAGAGGGCATCGAGCCCAACAAAATGTCCTAGGAGATAGGCTACAGGAAGCAGGAATAGGAGCTGGCGGGTGATGGAGATCAGCATGCTGATATATCCGTCCCCTACAGCCTGGAAGAGGGATCCCAACGCAATGCAGATGCCTGCACTGATGTAGCAGAGGCTAATCCTTGGCAGAGCTATCATGCCGATGCTCATCATCTCGGGCGAAGCGTTGAACCAAGAAAGGAGGGTCCCGGGGAAGAGCATGAATATGGCGAAGCCTGTTGTCATAATAATGAGTGAGACAACAAGGCCCACCCTGATGGTCTGCATCATTCTCTTAGGATTTTTTGCTCCGTAGTTGTACCCTAATACCGGAATCATTCCGCTGTTCAGACCAAAGATGGGCATGAAGACAAAGGACTGCAGCCTGAAGTACACCCCGAATACAGATACCGCTGCAGTTCCGAAGGAGATGAGCAGTTTATTGAGGCTGGTTGTCATTATCGTCCCGATGGCTTGCATGATGATAGAAGGAAGGCCAACGGCATAGATGTCAATGACTGTACGTTTTTCAAGTTTGAAATACTTGGCTCTGATTTTAACTTCCTTGTTCTTCCGTACAAAGTAGATGGCAAGGAGGGCTGCCACATGCTGACCGATAACGGTTGCTATGGCGGCTCCCAACACACCCATGGACGGGAAGCCGAAGAGCCCGAAAATGAGGATGGGGTCGAGAATGATGTTTATGATGGCACCTGTGCTCTGGATTATCATGGGGCGGATGGTATCACCCGTTGCCTGCAGGATACGCTCGCATGTGATATCGACAAAGATGGC
>CAXYZP010000295.1:0-2595 GCA_964293175.1 uncultured Sphaerochaeta sp. | reverse complement strand
AGTTTAGCACACGCCCCACCCCGTCTCAATCAAGAGATGCAAAGGATATCAAAAGACTAAGCCGGATATGATTTTTTCCACTTGAACCCCAAATGATTTTTTCCCGTATTAATAGAACTGTGGTTTAATGGAGGAAGACTAGGGAGAGAATCCCTGAAGGAGATAAAGAAGAGGAAGCCCTTTGTTTGACGGCATTTAGCTTCCTCTTCAACAATACCTATGAAAACAGTATCATCGCGCCAGCTTAAGTTCAAGAGAATTGCCATCCATCCTTAGGAAAAGGCAATGGCAAGATGCTGTGTAGCAAATGCCTCGGGCCGCTTGAGCCTTCATTCACGCGCAAGAGAAGCATGAGATACACAGGAGAAGATGGCCCAACGACACGGATAATAACAGTAGTCGTTGGCCGTTGCCTGAAAGATGGTCACTACTCAACTGTCTATCCTGACGAAATTGTCAGGAACAAACAGTATTGCATCTCTGAAATAGCTTCTTCCCTGGATGGGAAGGCAGACTCCTCACTGGCATGTCCACGGACGAGAGCCAACTGGAAGCACTGGTCCAAGGGGATGTGGGATGAAGTGGTCAGGAAGATCCGGCGATACATTGGCAGGCAACTATCTGAAAATGACATCTCAATTGCGCTGTATGCCTACCTTAAGGGGTGCGGCGATGAGTGGCTCAGGTACGTCCTTGATATCTTTTCCACCGAATCTAACAACCTCTGCATGTTCTTCAATATAACCTCCGATAGTATCGACGCTAGGAGCGAAATACTGCACAAACTTCATGTATATGGGGGTGCAGCTGCTCCGGGGAAGGGGCGAAAGCCACCTTAAGGAGGTTGGAGCTATGGAATATAAGGAACTGACTCCCAATGAACAGATGAAATACAGCACAGCCAAGGAGGTCATTGACCTTGGTTGCACTGACACTGCCATCCGAAGGGGCAAGACGAAGCTCGGTTGCACCAGAAAAACGCTCCTGAAGTTCATACGGTGGTATGAAAGCGGAGATATCTCCCTGTTCAGCCACCACAACAAGGGTCACAAGCCTGTGACAACAAAACCGGAGGAGACCAGGAAGCTGGTCCGGCAGCTGTACAAGGACAAGTACAGCACCGCCAGCTTCACCCATTTCGCAGAGATCCTCAGGGATGACTACAACATCTCCATATCCGACGGTACACTGCATTCAATCCTGAAGGGAGCATTCTTCGTCTCTCCCTGCCCAAAGAAGGCAACAAAGAGAAATATGGAGAAGAAGTTGAGGCAGGTCGCAAGGAAGGAGAACCTCAGCAAGGCAGAGAGCGATGACGTCAATGCTGCATTCTGCATGCTTGATGATGCCGATGCGCATCCCAGGAGACCCAGGAGCAAGTATTTCGGTGAAATGGTACAGATGGACGCCAGTGAGAAAGTCTGGGTCCCCGGCGCCAGGAAATGGCACCTCCATGTCGCCATAGACGATGCAACCAGCGAAGTGGTGGGGGCATGGTTTGACCTGCAGGAAACCTTGAAGGGCTATTTCTGCGTGCTGTACATGATTCTGATGCTGCATGGCATTCCCTCTCTGTTTAGAACGGACCGGCGGACCGTCTTCGAATATAGCCTGCTGAGCAAGCCCGATGAGGAGAAGGATACCTTCACGCAGTTCTCCGCTGCCTGCAATACCCTTGGGATTGGCATCGAGACAACCTCCATCCCTCAGGGGAAAGCGCGCGTCGAGAGGCTTAACAGGACCCTTCAAGGCCGCATACCGGTGGAGCTTCTCCGCCGGGGAATCACTACCATGGAAGAGGCAAACGCCTTCCTCTGGGAATACTTGCCTACGTTCAATGCACAATTCTCCCTCAAGGATGATAAGGATCTCGCCACCAGCACCTTCCTTGAGGCTCCCCCTGAGACTGACATCAATGCAATCCTGGCGGTGGTCTCAAACCGCGTCATTGATGCCGGGCACAGTATCCAGTACCACAATTCATACTACATACCCCATGTCCAGTATCCGAACGGTCTGCGTCCAAAGTATTTCCAAAGGGGAACAAAGGCCCTTGTCATCAGTGCCTTCGACGGGACGCTGCTTGCCAACATCAAGGAGGAGATATACATCCTTCAAGAGATCGACAAGAGAAGAGCCCATAGCAAGGAGTTCGATTCCGAACCTTCCCCCGCCCACAAGGAGAAAAAGAAATACAAGCCGGCTCCTGATCATCCATGGAGGACGAAGTACCTCACCACAAAAGTGCTCGAAGACCATATTGCCAAGCCGAGGGAGGAATACAACCAATGAAGCCATGGCCTAAAGACGAGAACCTGCACACGCTGGGGGAGGAGCATGTATTCTCCAGCGAGGAGCTTGACCTGCTGACGCAACGTATCAATGAGGAGCTCGAAAATGCTTCCACCGACATCATTCGGTCATGGGAAAAGAAGCCCAAGAACATCCAAAATACTGATCCCTGGAGGTTTTAGGAGGAGGAAATTATCATTTTCGGCTTACAAGTTTAATTTTGTATTCTGAATGTAACTCCTAATATGGAGTAAGGCAGTAGCTCTTCCATGTTATATTGTTTAGTCGCCCCTCTTTCCTGAC
>CAXYZP010000294.1:0-2601 GCA_964293175.1 uncultured Sphaerochaeta sp. | reverse complement strand
GAACTGAATGCATTTACCTGCTCTTCAAAGTGGGTACGGTTATAGAACCCGGTCAGAGCATCATGAGTGCTTGCGTAGCGTACCCTGTCCTCTTCGCTCTTGCGCTCTGATATGTCGAGAGTCATACACAGGGATTCCAAAGTGTCCTCATCAGCAGGATCGAAGACACAAAGGGAGAGGTTTGTCCAAACAATCGATCCATCCTTTCTGATAAACCGCTTGTCAAAATTGAACGGTCCTCTTTCGCCCAAGCGCATTTTTTCCGATATTGCTGCTGAATATGCTTTGTCATCGGGATGGGTGAGAGAACCCCAAGTTTTTTCTAGAAGCTCTTCCTCTTCCAGGCCAAGAAGATCGAGATAACTCTGGTTGACGCTTCTAATCTCACCGGTGATAAGATCGGTAAGGGACATGCCGATGGGGGACTGTTCAAAGATAGTCTTGAACTGCCGTTCACTTCTTTGTAAATTATTGATGGAAACCATTCTATGGGCCTGGTTGAACAACAAAAGACAGATAAGATAAAACCCTAGGGGATAGTATACCAGAAAAGGGACAGCCATGGTTTGGGAAACACTAGCATGGAGTTCCCTAGGAAGTAGGAATATGCAGAGATACACACCAAGGTGGACCACCAGCCCAACCAAAAGGAACTCAAGACCAAAGTAGTGTTGCCTGATCGAAATTTTTTTAAGACGATACTTGCGCCAGAGGCTCCCTACTGAAAAAGACACAAGTATGAGCGCTATCCCACTAAGGAGGCCCCTCCCCCCTAGGAAGATCCTGAAGATAACCATGATGGCCGATCCAATGAGTGTTGGTAAAAAACCAAACGTCATCGCGGAAACGCCGACTAAGATCGAACGCGAATCAAACTGCACCCCCTGCTCGATAACCACAGGATTGAGCATGACCAAGACACCCAGAATACCAATAACGATACCCACAAAGGGGCTATGGGAGAAGAGCCTCTTATAGTTCTTGAAGGGATACGTTGCATACACCACGCTAAGAATAAGCAGCAACAGGATATTAAGGGCAATATCTACTATCATCACTCGCTATCCCTACCCTCTAGAAAGACAACCCTGTTCCTGCCCTGTTTCTTTGCTTCATAGAGGGCCTTGTCTGCCCACCCGACCAAACCATTGATATCCTTGACCAACGAGGATGCTACTGCGACCCCTATGCTAATACAGACAGGAATATTGTTCTCTTCAAACATGAATTGATGCTCCTGTACCGCTAGACGCAGGGCATTACTTTTTTCCAGCACCTGGGATGTGGTCATCCCAACAAGAGAGATGATAAACTCGTCTCCTCCAAAGCGGGCAATGGTATGACTATGTTTCAGGACCTGAGGAACCACAGAGGCAAATCCCTTGAGGATGGCATCCCCTGCAAGATGACCAAAACGATCATTGATCGACTTGAAATGGTCAATGTCACACAGGAGGACGTGGACAGAAGTCCCATCTGCATAGTGCTCTTCGAGTTCTTCAGATATGCGTTCCATAAAATATCGGCGGTTTGCAAGGGAGGTGAGAGGATCGAGATAGGAGAGATCGCGCAGCCGCTGTTGCAGCAGTCTGCGTTCAGTTATGTTTATTACCATTACCGTGACAGCACGATGATCAAGATAGAGTTTTGGCATGGGAAACATACGTGCTTCAAACCACTGCTTTCCCCCAGGTCCATTGCGGTTGGGCAAATTGACGTTATCAGTTTCCAGCTGGTACTCAAAACAGTTGAGAATATTTCCGGCTAGGGTTTCCTGTATCTTTTGTACAAAGAAGTCTGAGAAGTCCTTCTCCATGAACTGATAGATATTTTTCCCTTTCATGAACTTCCCATCATCATAGAGGGTACGTTCGGTCCCTCCAAGCACTTCAAGGTAGGTCCCATCCTCACTGATGATAAAAAAAGGGTCGGGAATGGTATTGAATAGAGAGATTGACAAGTCTGATAAGAATGCTGACTCCATACGACCTCCTTTTTTTGTAACCATACCAAGAGTATGAGGGTAAAGCTATAAAAAACGAAGGGATCCCCTCCATTTCTATTAAATATCCTACTTTCATCTTCACGAGGATTTTTTTATATTTTTAGTGTATTCCTAGTATCTCTTGTTTATCTCGTTAGGGTCAACACTTTAGGTATATATACAACAATAGCCAAAGCAAACAAAGTCTCTAGGAGTCCAAATAGTTGACAGTTTACCCTCGTGGGTGTAGGTTATCTAAGGTATTTGGGGCCATAGCTCATCTGGTAGAGCGACTGGTTCGCAATCAGTAGGTAGAGGGTTCGAGTCCCTTTGGCTCCAAAGAAAGAGGGGGTTGTCTAAAAAAGGCAACCCCCATTTTTATTAGGGAGAAAGTACACTACAGCCCCTACCCCAAGACAGGGCCTTATAATACATTCCCATGCTCACGATAAGCTTTCCATACCGTCTCAAAAAAATCATGTTCCTTAGGAATTGGGTGGGGCTCCCTCCATCTGACAGAAACCTCTCCATCTTCGAAGGAAACCTCCTGAATAAGCGAATGGGTATCCGCTGTAGAAAGCTGTGAACAAAAATGGGGTGGGAGGAGGGGATGTAAG
>CAXYZP010000293.1:0-2601 GCA_964293175.1 uncultured Sphaerochaeta sp. | reverse complement strand
CGTCGAAGGATATCGTGAGGGGGGGAAAGTGAAGCAAAGGCATATCAGGAGGATGGGATATCTTGACGAGTTCGAGCACCTGTATGCAGACCCCATCGCGCATTTCAAGGCAGTCGCTAAGAAGGAGACTGCTGAGATGAAGGAAAAGAACAAACCCATCACAATCGTTCTCGCCCCAGAAGCCCTGCTTCCCTTCAGCAAGGACACCGATGCCTATGACTGCGTGAAGAACATCGGCTATGCCGCAGTCAGCAAGGTCTTCTACGAGTTGGGCATCCCCAAGTTCATCGATTCTCGCAGGAAATACCTGAAGCTCAGCTACAACCTCACCGAAGTGATGAAGCTGCTCGTCTATGAGCGCATCCTGCACCCTGACTCCAAGCGGGCCAACTGGTTCGGCAAGGGGCGGTACTTCGACAAGATGGATTTCGATCTGAATGCAGTCTACCGTTCGCTTAGCATATTCAACACGTACAGGGATGACCTGATGGTGCATCTGCACAAGGTCATGGTGGAGCGCTTCGGGCGGAACACCACGCTCCTGTTCTATGACGTGACCAACTACTATTTCGAGATCGAGGATGAGGACGGGTTCCGCATGAAGGGGGTCTCCAAGGAGAACCGCCCCCTTCCCATCGTGCAGATGGGGCTTTTCATGGATGAAAAGGGGCTGCCTGTCGCCTACGAGCTCTTTCCCGGCAACACAAACGACAGCAAGACATTCCCGCCGATGAGCCAGAAGGTGCGTGAGAAGCTGCATTTGGTGCACCTGATCTTTGTGGCCGACAAGGGCATGATGAGCGGCACCAACGTTGCCGAGATCATCACCAACCACAACGGCTATGTGTTCAGCAAGTCGGTGAGGAAGGCAAAGCAGACCACCAAGGACTACATCAGGGCCCAGGACGGGTATGTCCGTTTTGATGAGAAGGGAAAAAAGATCAAGGTAACGGACCTCACCACGGAGGCCTCCTTCATGTACAAGATATCCAACGGGGTAACCGACCTGAATGTCGATGATGTGGACGGCGAGAAGCAGAAGGCGAAGGACATCGGCCAGTATGAGATCATATTCTGGAGCCGGAAGTATGCGCAGAGGGCCAAGCTGGAGCGCGCCAATGCTGTGGAGCGCGCCATAGCGGCCTCCCACTCCAAGTCCAAGGACGTCGTGGACAACAACCACGGCAAGAACAAGTACCTGAAGACCGTCATCAAGGACCCCCAGACGGGCAAGGCGATGGACAAGTATGATGCCCAGGTGCAGTTCGACTTTGCCAAGCTCGAAGAGGACGAGAGCCTGGACGGCTACTACATACTGGAGACGAATGTGGTCGGCTGGAAGCCCATCCTTGATGCGAAGGGAAAGGAGACCGGGGAAATCGAGGGGGATTTCGGAAAGGAGAACAGATGGCTGGAGAAGGAGGGGCGCTTCCAGCTCAACAGGATGGTCACCCCCCTGGACATCATAGACATGTACCGGGGGCTGTGGAAGATTGAGGAGTCCTTCAGGGTCACCAAGACCGAACTCCAGGCAAGGCCGGTGTATGTGTCCCGGGAAGACCGCATCCAGGCGCATTTCCTCACCTGCTTCATCTCGCTGCTCATTGTGAGGATCCTGGAGCGGAAGCTCGGCGGCGAGTATTCGAGCGAGCAGATGCTGACAAGCCTGAGGCAGGCAAATGTGGCCCAGCTGAATGATCGCCATTTCCTGACGCTCTACTATGACCGGACCCTCCAGAAGCTGAAGGAGAAGCTCGGCATCGAGTTCGGCAGGAACGTGTATACCAAGGAGCATATCAAGAAGATGATGGGGGATGCCAAGAAGGCAGGTGCCCCCGGACAGGAGAGGCTATGATGCAAGACGGAAAATTGCTGTTTGAGGTCGTCCGTGGAGGAACTCTGTATAAGGATGTCATGAAGCTGTATGGGCTTGGCGAGGTCGCGGGTCTCCAGGTGGGGCTCATAGCCAAGGATGGCAGGCACTTCCTTTCCATACGGTACGACGACGAATACACCGAATTCAAGCGGAACCGCAACGCAGGCAGGCCCAGGACAAGAAGGCAAGTCCACCTTACCTGTGGTGAGGTGGACTTGCTCAAGGAGACCGAAGGAGCAAAGGCGGCTGCCTCCGCCCTTGGGATGCCCATAGCGACCTTCTACAGGCGTTACAATGAGAACAAGGGGAAAAAGGAAGAGGAATATTTTGTCTAAGACGGCAAATATCATAATTAATATTGATAATGTTCATCATGATGCTTTTTCTATTGGGGTTTTATCCCTTGAAAAGGGATGTAGGAATCAAGACTTGATGAATACCTACCATAGAAAGATCCTAAAGGGGATGACTCCCTTGGAAACCTGAAGACGGAACTTGGGGAAGTATTCATTATTCTTCCCCTCTGGAGATAAAATAATGAATAAATCGGACAGACTACATTGCAGAAGACCTAACACAGCACAGGTATTTTCTTATTGACTAGGTGAACAAGTTGTTATATGTAAATCAATTAAGGCCTTATTTTTTTATATTTAAGCGAAAACAAGGGTTATATCTAGAAACAGGAAAAGGACGCAAAAGCGTCCTTCTCCATCTATATATAA
>CAXYZP010000292.1:0-2604 GCA_964293175.1 uncultured Sphaerochaeta sp. | reverse complement strand
TGACCCGCCTTCAAAGACTTTGGTATCCTCTATTTGATACAAGAGGTCGGTGTAGTCTCCGCTGAGTTCGAGGGATACTGCATGGTAGAGGAAAAATATGGTAACGATTGCAATACATACCAAAGTGGTTTTGCTATGTTTTCCAACGAAAGATAAAATATCGAATTTCATGGTGCTCCTGGATACATCCAGCCAGTTGGAATCTAGACTAGGATTGTTTTGGAATTGTTCCGATAATCATACCACAGCTCAGATTGAAAAAGAAACCCATCTCATCACTTTGGTGCGAGGTTAGGCAAAAATAACCCCCAATCGTATATAAGATTGGGGGTTATATGGGACTTAGTCCTTATAGTACTTCTTAGAGGAGAAGTTTCTGCTTTTTGAAGGACGGGGTCGTGAGCTGTAACGATCACGATCACCATCGCTTGGTCGTGAATCACGTCCATATGGCTGATAGTCATCGCCTTCTCTTCGTCTTGGGCGGTCATAGCCACCGCCGCCGCCACCTCTGGAGGGTCTGTAGGGGCGATCTTCATACCTGTCGCCTCGAGTCCTTCCTGAGAGGTTCTTCCCGTTGGGATTATCCGGTTTTGCCCTAGTTACAAGGGGTCTGCCCTCAGAGCCACGATCAGAGAATACCTGTATGATTCTTTCTGCCACTTCAACAGGAGCAGAGACAAAGGAGAAGTTATCTCGTACCGAAACGTCCTGCAGATCCCTATCCTGGGCACCTGCCTGATCGATGAGGTAGTCAATGAGCTGTCTCTTGTCCAAACCATCCTTGCGGCCCCTTGCAATGAAGAGTCTTGTGAACCCGTCATTTTCAGCGAAACCTCTGCGATCTCCACCACGATCATCACGATCGTCACGAGAACGCTGGTTACCACCGATGGACCTGTACTTGGATACATCAAGCTCGGCACTGTAGAAGTGCTCAAGCAGGGCTGCGACAAGCTCTTCAGGGTCATGGCCATCCAGCATCTGGGTCGCTAGGGGCATGAACAGGTCATAGTTGACATCCTTATCGGCAAGAGCCGTAAGGGTGGCAAGAATCCTTTCGCGTTTGATGTTTATGATATCATTTGCATCAGGAACAGTACCCCTGCGGATATCAAACCTTGATGCCCTTTTGATAAAGGTGAAGCGTTTGAACTCACGGTTAGCTACAAAAGTAATGGCTGTGCCTTTCTTTCCTGCTCGTCCGGTACGTCCTACGCGGTGAATATATGCTTCAGGATCCTCAGGGAGGGAGAAGTTGATAACATGGGTGAGGTCCTGGATATCAATACCTCTGGCTGCCACATCGGTGGCTACCACGATATTGATGGACTTATCTCGCATTTTCGCGAGGATAAGCTCACGCTGTTTCTGTGAGAGGTCCCCATGAAGAGGTTCAGCTCCATATCCGCGTTCTGAAAGCCTACGTCCGATCTCATCGCACTGCAATTTTGTTCGGCAGAAGACCAAGCCATAAAAACTCTCTTCCATATCTATGATTCTGGTCAGGGCCTCAAACTTGTCACCTTCACGAAGCTCTATGTAGAGCTGGTCAGTCAGGCTTTCAGTAATGGCATCCTGTTCAATCTTCACCATTTGTGGAGATTGCATGAATCGTTCTGCTAATCTGCGAATGGGGGCTGGCATAGTGGCTGAGAAACAGAGCATACGCTTGTTTTCAGGAGTCTGCTTGAGTACTTCCTCAATATCATCCACAAAGCCCATGTCGAGCATTTCATCTGCTTCATCGAGCACGACAAATTTGAGGTTCTCAAGATTGAGTGATCCTCTTCGGAGGTGGTCCAGGATACGTCCTGGGGTACCTACTACTACGTGGACGCCTCTGCGAAGCTTACGAAGCTGCAACTCCATTGATGCACCACCGTATACAGCAGCGATCTCGAGGTGGCGGTCTCCCTTGAGGGAGTTGATCTCCTCAGAAACCTGTACAGCAAGCTCTCTCGTTGGTGCGAGTATGAGTGCCTGTACCTGATAGGCTGAGGGATCTACAATTTCTAGAATGGGAAGGCCGAAGGCTGCCGTTTTTCCGGTACCTGTCTGGGCTTGGCCGATTACATCTACCTGATCCTTGAGAAGGAGCGGAATGCACGCTGACTGAATCTTAGTTGGCTCTTCGAAGCCTTTTGCTTTGAGCGCAAAAATAGTTTGTGCGGATAGTCCGAGCTCCGCAAAGTTTGTTAAATCTGACATGAATCTCCTGATATTTAAATGGCTGCATGAATATTGGACAGCCGCGAAATACACATATGTCTCAACATCCTACACAAATGCGCAAGTTGTTTCAAGAGAATGGCATTCCTTATATCCTTTTTCTTCACCAGCGGTTAAATACATCCTCAGCAAAACCGGGAAACCGTGTCAGTGTAAGCTCAGTCTTGTCATCAAGGATAACCGTAGCGGAGAAATATCCGGATACCTGGTGCTGTATCGATTTTATCAGGAGGAAATTCGTAGTGGAAGAGCGATCTACTGCCGGTTCAAAGTCTAGGGTCAAACGGTTGTCGCTTGAGGTGACCTTCCAGGGTTTCAGATAATCATCTTCTGGTATGTGAAAGGTGATTTCTGCGAGCTTATGGATTATCC
>CAXYZP010000291.1:0-2651 GCA_964293175.1 uncultured Sphaerochaeta sp. | reverse complement strand
GTCGCGCACATCACCTCGTGTCAGGTCCAAAAGGTACTGGTTGCGCCCAACACTGGGCTTACGCCCAGGTATGGCTACCATCCAATCGGGGTGTTTCTTGTATAGCTGGCTTTCGATGTTGACCATCTCTGGCTCCACCCAGAGGCCGAACATCATTCCCATCCTGTGGATCTCCAAGGCAAGGCCTCCCAGTCCTGAAGGAAGCTTTTTGGGGTTTACCGTCCAGTCGCCCAGACTTGTGGTGTCGTCGTTGCGTATGCCGAACCATCCGTCATCGAGGACGAAGAGCTCTGCGCCCAAATCCGATGCTTGGCGTGCGAGCTTTACAAGCTTGTCTTCGGTGAAGTTGAAGTAGGTGGCTTCCCAGTTGTTTACCAACACGGGTCTTTCACGGAACTTCCATTCGCCCCTGATAATGTGGTTGTTTATGAAGTGATGGAAATTCTGACTCGCCCCGTTCATTCCCTTGGGGGAGTAGGTCAGGATGGCCTCAGGGCTTTGGAAGCGGTCCTGGGGACTGAGTTCCCAGCTGAATTGGCTTGGGTTGATGCCACTTAGCACCCTAATTTTCCCATAGGGGGAGGTCTCGACCACCTCTCGGTGGTTGCCACTGTAGATGAGGTTGGTTGCAATACACTCGCCATCGGCCTTGGTAAGGAAGATGCAGGGGTTGTGTTCAGCTGAGCTGAGCCCTGTTTTGCTGTCATTAATAATGATGCCCGGCTGTAGGGGACGTTCATGCATGTAGCGCTCGCGGGACCAGGCTCCGTCGAAGGTAACGAGGTTCCAGTCATCGCCTTCAAGGTCGAGCTGTAGCGATGCAAGGTTACGGATGGTTATGATGCGGTCACTGTCGTTATAGACGGTCGCCCTGCGAGTGATGACATCGCTGTCTTCAAATATGGTGTAGGTCAGGGCAAGACGGATGGGCAGGCTTGTTTCCTTGAGGGTAATCTCCAAGGTGGTGCAGGTACTTTTGTCACCGTAGGATTCGGGTAGGCCGCTGAAGGTACGTGGCTTGCCTGGGATGATGCGGTAGCTTTTTACTACGAAATCGAGGGTCTGCATGCCTCTTCCGTACTCAATATCGACAAAACTCTCTCTACAGTCCCCCTTTCCCATGGTAGAATACTCCATGCGAAGGTTTCCCAAAAAGATTGTCGGATGGTCACTGCTGTAGGCAGTTCCGGTTCCGATGCCCAGGCTCCGTTTTTCGGCAAGGGCAGCGTGTGATATCGATCCTTCGCGAAGGGCTTTGCCGTAATAGAGGTGCTCAAGGTGTCCTGTTTCTGTTATGGCAAAGAGGTAGGTTGTGTTGGCTGTTGTCAGGTTGAAGAGTTGGTCCTTCTTGGAAATCATGGTGGGTTCTCCTTGAGCTATGACTTTGTTTCTTGTATCAGTATACTGTGTTGGGGTATTTTTACCACCCTGCTTTTATGAGATTTGAGGAGAGAGTGATGGATATTCGTCGTTTGAGGTTGTGGGAGAGTCGAAATGCTACGGTTCTGAGTAATGATCTGATAAGGGTCGTCTTGGAAGACCAGGGTGGCATGGTCCTGGAGTTGAGCAGTGACACCCCTGCCGGGGGGCGCATGAACGCCCATCTGCTTCCCTATTACAGGGGTAGTGGCACTTCTGTGTTCAGTGACGAGAATAGCGAGTACTGGAAGAACAGTCCTTTTCTCTATCAGAGAGCCGGTTCCTACTTGAGCTTCCCCAACTACGGACCCTCTTATTTTGAAGGGGACGATGAGCAGGAGCAGAATGGATATACAGCCTCTTCCTACTGGATGGTTGAGCGCTATGGTACCGATCCGCAGTTTGGCGGGGTTTGGCTGATGAGTCTGGTGCGTAATCGCAAGGCCAAGTGGCAGGTTCGAAAGATCGACATGTTGCTTCCCAACCAGCCGGTCCACTACAGTGCGTGTGTCATTACAAACAATGGTACCGAGGACCTGGTTGCCAATGCAGTATGGAACAACGAGTTGGGTTCACCCTTTTTGGAGTCGGGGTGTGTGCTCAATGCCAGTGCGACTTCCTGGTCAACCGGGAATGAAAGCTCTTTGATCGGGATCCACTCAAGGCTTGCCCCCAATACACAGTTTGATGACTGGAAGAAGGCCCCCCTGCTGGGTGGAGGAACGGTCGACCTCTCCGAGGTCCCCCCGGTCATTGGCAAGAGCGACTTCATCTCAGGCGCCATCCCGAAAACAGCAAGCATGGGTTGGTCCAGCGTGATCAATCCAAGACAGCAGATGGTCTACTTCAAATTCTTCCCGGGTCCCGCTTCCCTAGCAGAGGATGAGGCCCCCATCAACTTCAATAACTTCCTGTTTGACTACGGTGGCAGAAGCGAGACTCCCTGGGCTCTCTATCCCGGTGGGATGAGCCAACAGTACTCTCTTAGCTGTGGTTCAGGGACAAACAACCTTTACGCAGGTCTTGAGCATGCGAAGGCAGGCGACCAGCTGATGGGTTCTGACTCAAACATAGTCATCAAGCCAGGGGAGACTAAGACGCTCTACTATGCTTCTGCTTTCTGTGCGTATGACAATAACCGCATTGGAGGCAACTTCAACAGCGTAGAGCAGGTAGTGGAGGGTATAGTGCTCAAGAGAACCAAGTCATGGGCCTTCATCCCTGCAGATTCA
>CAXYZP010000290.1:0-2651 GCA_964293175.1 uncultured Sphaerochaeta sp. | reverse complement strand
ACACCCTGCTTTTTAGCCTCTGCGACAGTGTAGATACTAGCTGCACGAGCAAGGCGAGCATCATCTATATCGGTGACTACAAGCCTGCCGGGCTTACGGTCACAATGCATGGCATAATCTATGGCGCAAAGGCCCATGGGGCCGACACCTGCAAGAAGAGCAAGGTTTCCACCCTCTACAATACCCATATGGTGTTTGTATGATCCGCCCTTGGTATGGTACATCGCATGGAACGTCCCTACTACGCAGGAGACGGGCTCTGCAAGGCCACCGAGGAAATAAGATTCTCCTTCATAGGTAAGCAGGCAGTCCATATCCATCACTTGGTGAGGGATAATCACATAGGTGGCATTGCCTCCGATATGAGGGAAGGAGTAGCCTGGGGCATCAAGTGTCCCTTCATAGTTCAAAGCCGGCTGGATAGAGAACTTTGCCCCTGCCTTGAACTTATCCTGCCACTTCTTGCCAACCTCGACTATCTCACCACAGAACTCGTGGCCGATGATGATGGGATTGGTTGCCACATCTTTGGGGACCCTCTTGTGGCTTCCCCCTTGCTCAGCGGCCTTGTGGTCGCTCATACAGATACTGTTGACGATTACCTTGGCAAGGATTTCATCATCCTTGATGGCGGGAAGTTCAAACTCTTCGACTCGAATATCATTAGATCCATAAAGTCTTGCGGCACGTGTTTTCATAGCACTCTCCTAGTTGAGCATGACCTGGCCACCGGTAACCGGCACAGCCTGTCCTGTCTCATATTTTTGTTCGACAATGTAACAGATAGCCCGCATGACATCCTCGGTCGTACAACCGCGGCCCATGGGGACTTTAGATTCATAGAACCTTCTGACATCCTCTACCGTCTCAGCACCCGGCACTTTTCCTGCCTTAAGATACTGAACAAACAAACCCTTTTCAGGGTCGGACCAAAGCGGACCATCGAGGAAATTCCCCGGACAGACCGCATTGACCTTTATATTGTCCTCGATAAGCTCGAGGGCAAAGCTTTGGGTAAGCCCGATGGTGCCAAACTTGGCACCCGCATAGGCTCCATTCTTATTGGATCCTTCCAGGCCTGACTTGCTGCTGATGGAGATCAGGTCAGTATAGTAAGCTTGCGAAGCGATATTCTGCAGGGCCATCATGATCGAGGCATGCTTGCTGCAGAGAAAGAAACCGGTATAGTCGACACTGGTGACAAACTGGAAATCCTTAAGGGACATTTCCTTTACCGAACCGGCTCTGAGGACTCCTGCATTGCTGACAAAGAGATCCAAGCCACCGGCATCCAGGGCAACTTCATGCATCATCGCCTCAACCGAGGCTTCGTCTGTGACGTTCACATACAGGGCCTTGGCAACGGTGATGCAGGCAACATAGTTCAAACTTGCCGCCAGATCCTCTGCACCCTGACGGTTCATATCGGCGATATAGACAAAGGCACCCATTTCACTCAAGGCTCGTACCATGCCTTCACCGAAGCCTTGGGCTCCGCCGGTGACCAAAGCTATCTTATCGCGGACCACATCATCACGGCTTGTGGAGGGAGGGAGGGAGACTATGGCAGAGACCCCTTCGCCCCGGACAGCCTCATCGTAGTTGGTACCCAGACCAAACTGGATGACCCTACCCTCGATGCCGATAACAGCAGGATAGAGGTTCTTCTTACCACAGTAGAGGCTCAGTTCAGCCATCCAACGGGTGGTGATGCGCAAGACCTCATCCCCTTCTTCAACTGCAGAAAGGATCAAGTCTGCTTTCTTGCCCTCTGTCGTGTGGATGAACAAGCCCTTCACCCCATCAAAGGTTAGCCCTCTGATGACTGGGGGCAACTCTTCAAGTATCTTTTCTGTAAAACGGACCATACCTTACTCCTATGTGAATAGTTTGATGAGATCCAAGGGGTGATGGCTATCCATCTTCCTACCCAAGGAGGAATAGAGGGCAAGCCTCTCATCAAGGCTTTTTTTGGCATACGGGTTGGCTGGATGGAATAACCCCAGCTTGGCATCCATCGTCGCAAGCTTCTCATGGGCAACCAGTGCCCACGCAGAGTCGACAAGATGGCGACAAGAAGGTTGTAGCAGTTCGGGACAGTTCATGCTTTGGCGTGAGCTGTTGATATCTACACCACTGATCTCCATGAGATTGCGTTCCTTCGCAAGGCCCTGGAGCCGATGCATCTGTTCAAGGGTGTTTCGTGGGGGCATATACGTGATAGCCGGATAGCCGATATCGACCAAGAGGTCGAGAAGCTCTACCAAGAAGTCATCCTCAAACTTTTCAGCTTTCTTGTCTCCGGTCACACTTTGTGCGACATCTCCGAGGTATGCATAGGCCGGGATGGCCCCGATGCTGTTACCAAAGGCAACAACATCACGCACATCAGGACACTCAGCCTTTGCAGGTTGGATAAAGAAACGGGGAAGGAAGTTGCTCTTGAACACCCCTAGCAGATCATAGCTGTAGTGAGGGTTGTCCTGATCAAGCAACAAGGATTGCACGTTCGGTGAAAGGGCAATCTTCAGATCCTTCTCCAGAAACCTGACCAACTTCTCTCCCATGCCAAACATTGCAATACACTGTTTAGCCATGGCATAGAGGATATGGCGCTCGGTGATGGATCCCCCCTCAGTATAATGGGACAG
>CAXYZP010000289.1:0-2654 GCA_964293175.1 uncultured Sphaerochaeta sp. | reverse complement strand
TTTCCCTGGCCATTTTCAGTTACCATGAGGATTCTCTTGGTATCATCAACCTTCAGCAAGCCCGCAACCTCGTCATCTTCAAGCAACTTTATGCCTCGCACCCCTCGGGAAGCACGACCCATGGCCCTAACATCCGATTGTGCAAACTTGAGACCACGCCCATTTCTTGTGATGAGCATACACTCATCGCCTTCCTGGACAAACTCGCTGTGCAACAGCTCATCACCTTCATCCAGATAGATGGCAATGATGCCTCGCGCCCTAGCGTTACGGAAGTTATAGAGAGAGACCTTCTTCACCACTCCATGGCGGGTAGCCATCATGATGTACTGGTCCTCCCTGAACTCCTTAAAGTTAATGATGGAGGTGATTTTCTCTGTAGTCTCCAACTGGAGGATATTCTTTACGCTTATTCCCTTAGCATTTTTGGAAGCCTGGGGAATGTCAAAGACCTTGGTGTAATATCCTTTACCTGCATTGGTTACAAACAGCACATACTCATGTGTAGAAGCGACAAACATATGGTCGACAAAATCGCCATCCTGCAGTTTGGCAGTACGGCTTCCCTTGCCAGCCCTTCCGTGGGTGTCATACTCCTCGGTAGGGATGCGCTTGGCAAAGCCTTTATTGCTGATAAGGACCACGACCTCTTCATTCTTGATGAAGTCCTGCATCGTTGACTGTCCTATCTCCTCACGGGTGATCTGGCTCAAACGACGATCCTTGGGGGCAAGGCTTGCTGGAAGAGCTCGTATTTCGCTCTTTACCACAGCGAGGATCTTCCCTTCATCAGCAAGAAGTTCCTGGTAGTAGGCAATCTTCTGCTCAAGATCAGCAAGTTCATCAAGAATCTTAGAAGATTCCAGATGACTGAGGCGTCCGAGCTTCATGTCGATGATAGCCTGAGCCTGGATTAGGTCCAGGCCAAAGCGGGAAATAAGCCTTTCAGCGGCGACAGAGTTGTCGGAAGACTCCTTGATGATGCGAATGACCTCATCAATGTTGTCCAGCCCAATCTTCAGACCACGTAGGATATGGGCTCGTTCTTGAGCCTTTCTCAGATCATACTTGGTCCTGCGTATCACCACTTCCTTACGGTGTTCGATGTAATGGAACAGCATATCCTTAAGGTTAAGCTGTTCCGGTTTTCCATCGACCAAGGCAAGGTTGTTTACGTTAAAGTTTGTTTGAAGCGCTGTGCGGGCAAAAAGCTGGTTGACGACAACCATCGGTTCACTGCCCATCTTCAATTCTACTACAATTCGGATTCCATTACGGTCGGACTCATCCCTGACCACAGATATGGAGGGAATAGCCCCATCCTTACGGAGGTCATCGATTTTCTTGACCAAATCGGCCTTGTTTACCTGGTAGGGTATCTCAGTAAAGACAAGATGATCCCGCCCATTGTCAAAAGACTCAATCTCATAAACGGAACGCTGGACAATCTTGCCCCTACCGGTGGTAAAGGCATCTTTGATGCCCTGCATGCCACAGATAATCGCTCCCGAAGGGAAGTCAGGTCCCTTGATGTGCTCCATCAGCTCATCAATGGTGATATCTGCATTCTCAATAACAGCACAGGCAGCATCACAGATTTCCTGAAGGTTATGAGGAGCCATATTGGTGGCCATACCAACAGCGATACCGCTGCTGCCATTTGCCAATAAGAAAGGAAAGGCCCCCGGCAGTACCGTAGGCTCTTCCAGAGACTCGTCATAGTTGGGACCGAAATCAACGGTCTCCTTCTGGATATCAACAAGCATCTCATCACCGATGCGACTCATCCTCACTTCAGTATAACGCATCGCAGCAGCTGGATCCCCGTCAATAGAACCGAAGTTACCCTGGGGAGTTATCACAGGATATCTAAGGGAGAAATCCTGGGCCAAACGGACCAGGGCTTCATAGACAGAACTGTCCCCATGGGGGTGGTACTTACCCAAGACGTCACCGACAATACGGGCACTCTTCTTATAACTGGAATTTGCCTTGATTCCCATCTCAAACATATCGTACAAAATTCGCCTGTGCACAGGCTTGAGCCCATCACGTACATCAGGCAGAGCTCTACTTACAATTACAGACATGGCATAGTTGAGATACGAGGTGCGCATCTCCTTTGACACATCTACAGAAATTATTCTGCTCTTGTTTTCTTCTTCCACAATACTATCCTTTCTTAGACATCCAGATTTGATACATAAACGGCATTAGCGTCAATGAAGGCCCTACGGGGCTCAACCTCTTCACCCATGAGCATCGAGAACACCCTATCGGCTTCCTCGGCGTCATCAAGGCAGATCTGGCTGATCATTCGCGTTTCCGGATTCATGGTAGTCACCCAAAGCTGTTCGGGATTCATCTCACCAAGACCCTTATACCTCTGGATTGATGCCTTAGTACCCTCACCAACCTTGTTCTCTTCGAGAATTCTCACCCTAGCTTCCTCGTCATAGGCATACTCAACCTTCTTACCAATGGTAATCTTGAAAAGGGGAGGCATGGCGAAATAAACATACCCGGCCTCAATGAGAGGACGCATGTATCTAAAGAAGAAGGTAAGCAGGAGGGTTCTGATATGTGAACCGTCGACATCAGCATCCGCCATAATAATAACCTTATGGTATCTGGCCTTAGTAATATCGAAGGTA
>CAXYZP010000288.1:0-2658 GCA_964293175.1 uncultured Sphaerochaeta sp. | reverse complement strand
GTATCCAACTCCCAGAAGCCCGGTATCTTTGCAAAAGTGCACGTCCATGGCTCGAATGCCTTCTCAGCAGGTGTCCAGACTGATGGAGGAGCAATGTTCATCGCAGGTAGAAGCGGTGTCGTAGAGCCTCCTTACAACGACCTATGGACCATTGAAGGAGAAGAGAAACTGCTTGAGGTTTGGAAAACGAAAGACACGGCTTTCTTTAAGACTATTGATCCAGTGGGATATTTCTTCCGCCTTCAGCTTGAGGACTTCACCCAAGCAATACTGAACAACACCACCCCAACGTCTCCAGGAGAAGAGGGAATGGAAACGGTAAAGATCATTGAGGGGATGTATGAGTCAGGAAGGACGGGGGTGCCTGTTCGCTATTAGCTTCTAGTCGTTGCCTCTTGGCTCTTATAAGAATCCCCAATCTGGTCACCAGATTGGGGATTCTTCATGATATACTACGGCTCTTTTGTTCTCTCCCTATAGGCGGGAACACCTCTATCAGACATTCGCTAAAGCATCTGGCTGAACTCGACCTTTTCCTTGTTGGGACCCTCTATGGTGAAGAATCGAACGCCCTTCTTCCAGAAAGGGAGGGCTTGGATGCCATCCTCTAGGATAGGATAGCCAAGCTTCCCTACCTCAGCATGAGCTGCTTCAATATCACTTACATCGAGTGCAATATGGTCGATAGCTCCATGAGCCATTGCACCCTGGTAGTTTTGGTAGGTCTCTATCATCACCTGTTTAAGGGAAAGAAAGGCAACTTCCTCACCTTTGTTGTTCACCTCATATTGCGTCTCAAAGCCTAGGCTCTGGTAAAAGGCTAGTGTTTTTTCCAAGTCGTTTGTTGGAATGCCTATGTGCTGTAATCCTGTAACATAGCTTGCAATGCTCATCCTATACTCCTATCTGCCGAAATGCGTTTTGTAAAACAAGTGAATATGCTCTCGTATCTGCGTATCATCGAAAAGAGCTGCACTGCTCAAGATAGAACCAATTGAGGCTTCCTCTAAAAATGGTGCTATCTTTACCGGACAACCAAACTCAGCTTCTATAATATGTGTCATCAATGGGCTCTTGCGTACTGCATTCCCACTAGCTACAAGAAATTCCATCTGATCGGTTCGTATTTGTGGGGGATGCAGTTCTCTTACTATCCCCTCAAGGAACGCCCTGGTAAGATTTCCCAGAGTAAAATTGAAGGTATCGATATGGGAAATCTTGCCAAAAGTATCTTCCACTTCCCTAACCCCCAGAAACTGGGTATCAACCAACAGGGCATGACCAGGATCAGCATCCAAGGCAAGGCTGTCCAGTTTTTCATAAATAGCCCGGTCTGTCACTGAGACTTCAAAACTAGCGAGCACATCCTTGCAAAAATCCTTAAGGTAGGCATAGGCCCATCCACCACAGAGGCTGGAATAGACCTGCATGTACTCGTCCCCAGCAAGAGGGCGGATCTCTATAGAGGGATTGTCAGTAATCTCAGTGCAAGGCACTGAGATCTGCCCTCCAGTTCCTATATTGATAAGACCGGCAGGGCAGAACCCTAACGAGCCGATGAAGCTCGCCTGGTTATCCCCGATGGGGGAGCAGACTTCAACAGTCTTCTCCAGGCCTAACTCAAGGGCAGTAGAAGGGAGTATTGTCCCCATGATAACACTTGAAGGGGCCACAGGAGGAAACAGAGATAGAGGGATACCAAGCTCTTCCAATTGAGCTGCATTCCATCTCTTGTTCTTGATATCATACACCCCAAGGGTTGCGGCAATGCTCCCATCAATGGAGTAGCATCCACAGAGCCTTCCCATGACAAAGGAGGTGATGGTACAGACCTGTAAGGCATCGCCACCAAACAGCTCATTATCTTCCAACAGTACCTTGAGCGTGCTGGCTCCGTACCCTTTCTGGACCAGACACCCGTTCTCCATCTTGTGGTTTTTGCCAAGGGGGTTGTTCCTGTTCCGGGAATCTCTCCACGTCATCAGGTTAGTCCTAGGCTTATACGATGCATCGAGCAGAAGGATCCCATGCACTTGACCTGTGATAGTGATAAACTCCACAGAGGAGCGCATAGGGAACTGCTTGAACAGGCCTTGCACAATGCTCCAAATCTTCTCAGGGTCCTGCTCATGTTTATGATGGTCAGGCAGAGGTACTCGAGCGCTATTTTCCTCAGAGGCAGAGTGGATGACCTGCATGGAAGAAATATCAAACTGTACAAGGGAAATTTTCGAAGTCCCGATGTCTATGGCTATTGCTTGTTTCATAGTCCTTGAAGGATACGTCCACCCTTTTTGTCTTGTCAATCAAAGTTTTGGATATTACGTGATATGGGCGACTATACGGTACCTTACCCACAAATAATCAGGGTTATGGGCTCAATCCCTATGTTTGGGCATAACCTGCTACAGGAAGGGAGTAGAGATGGAGGAAAAAGTATTTTTCTCCATCTCGTGTCCCATAAGTCTAATCAAGGAGGATTACAGGCTTGATAACCTCTTCATCTTTCTTGTTGAACATGGCAAAAGCCTCTTCCATCTGATCATAATTAAATGTGTGGCTTATGAGCAGGGTAGAGGGAATGAGCTTCTTTTTCAACAGCTCAAAAGCCTGTGGAAATCCCCAATTAGGAATGGCATGGGATGCGATAAGACGTTT
>CAXYZP010000287.1:0-2671 GCA_964293175.1 uncultured Sphaerochaeta sp. | reverse complement strand
CAGCCCCACCATATTTTTGGTTTCTTCAATGGAGAGAATGGTGGCATGGCAGAGTATGTCAGACTGCCCAAAGGCTCAGTAATACACCAAGTACCCAAAGATATGCCTCTTGATAAAGCCCTGCTTATTGAGCCCTACGCCTGTTCCAAACACTGTGTACACCGTGCACATATTCAGAGGGTGGATATCGTGGTGCTCTCTGGGGCTGGAACCCTAGGTCTGGGAATGGTTGCCTATGCAAAGTTGCGTAATCCCAAAACTCTGATTGTCCTGGATCTGAATGATGACCGCCTTGCTTTGGCTAAGAAATTTGGAGCCGACCTTGTCTGGAACCCTAAGAATATGAACGTGGTCGAAGAGATTATGAAGCTTACAGAGGGGTATGGATGCGATACCTACATTGAAGCAACCGGAGCTCCACAATCAGTTGTGCAGGGGATGCAGATGATTAGAAAGCTTGGCAGATTTGTAGAGTTCTCTGTATTTGCAGAACCTACAACCCTTGACTGGTCGATCATTGGAGACCGCAAGGAACTGGATGTGCTGGGAGCGCACTTAAGCCCTTATTGTTTCCCCTTCGTAATCGAAAATATCCATAATGGGAATTTGGTAACAGATGGTGTGGTCAGCTCCATGTTTGCCATAGAGGATTGGCAGAAAGCTTTCGAGTATGCTACTGGTAAACATGGTGATTACAAGGTTGCAATTAAATTTTAGCCTTGTTTTTCGTACTTCCTTTTTTGCCCCCCTTCTGTGTGAAGGGGGCTTTTTAGAGCCTTCTACAACTCACGTATATATTTCTCCCTCTCTGTGCTGTATCATTGAACAAAGATCTCTTGCTGGAGGTTCCTATGGAAGGCCTTTTCTCGTACCTTACAACGTTTATCATTGTCGTTGGCACGGCAGCTCTGATACTGATTGTCCGCTTTTTTTTCAAGAATACACTGGAAAGTACCAAGAAATGGCCATATCAGAGGCAGTTGCTGACAGCAGGTATTGTCCTCTTGGGTCTTTTCCTAGCCATAGGATTTCTCCCCATGGACCACCAAGTAAAGAATCAAATCCTCAGTGTTTTGGGAATATTGTTCAGTGCCGTTATTGCCCTTTCCTCCACAACACTGGTAGGAAATGCCATGGCGGGTATCATGCTCAGGATGATGCATGAGTTTAGGGGAGGGGATTTCATCGAGATGGATGATCTCATCGGCCGAGTCACAGACTTCGGTATCTTTCATACGGAGATTCAGCAGGTTAACCGTGATGTGGTCAGTATCCCAAACCTGCTGTTAGTGCAGAAAGCTGTAAAAGTAACCAGACGTGACGGAACTTTCATCAATCTTGCCGTATCGCTGGGATACTCTCTCGACCATATGCAAGCTGAGGAGGCCCTGAAGGAAGCGGCCCTTTCCTGCAAGCTTAAAGATCCTTTTGTCTTCATCGAGGAATTTTTGGACCATGCGATCAAGTACCGGTTATACGGGCTGCTTGAAGAGACAACCGAGCGCTTGAGCAAAACTAGCGAATTGCATAAGGCTGTCCTACAAACCCTTCATGAGAAGGGTATGGAGATAGCATCCCCTACTCTTTTTGACAGACGGGAGTTTGACAAGACTGAACAGTTTATTCCCAAAGCATCCAAACAACCAAAAACCAAATCTACAAAGGATGATGTCATAGAAGAGAAGGTGTTTGACAAGGCTGATGAAGCTCAGTCTTTGGAAGAACTTCGTCAAGAGCATGAAAAACTGAAGAAGGAGCTTGGCGCATTGAAAAATGGTGAAGATAAGACCCAAAAAAAGAAACTTGATGACCAGATCAAGGCTGTTACCAATGAGATAGCCGAGCGTGAAGAGCAGAAAAAAGAGGGTGAGTAAGATCATTCGTAAGAGAATGATCCTCTTAGTCCCTGCCTGTACCAATCCTGCTATAAGGCATCGGTAAAGGCTATCTATCAAAAGTAAGAAAATAGAATTTTTATGCTTACGCTCTTATTCCCACACACTATCCAGAGCATCGAGCAACTGGCAGTACTTGGCATACCGCTTGGCGTAGAATTGGTGTCTGTCCATGTCAGGTTTAACCACCTTCTTAGTCTGTACCATGACAGAACAGGCCTCTTCATAGCTGTCATATTTGCCTAGCGCCACTGCCACGGTGATGGCACATCCCAAGGCACCGGCTTCCTTTGTCTCAACCACAGTGATGTCCTTTCCTAGGACATCAGCAAACATCGATAGCCAGATATCTGAATTGGCCACCCCTCCAGAAAGCTTTATAGCTTCAAACTCAGTTGTTCTAGAGGCTATGAGCTTCTTGTAGTGGTAGAGGTGGGAGAAGGCAACACCTTCGTAAATACTTTTTGTTATATGCTTTCTGCTATGATAGTAGGTCAGGCCTATGAGTGAGGCCTTTGCTTTTGGATTGACGTTGCTTGCCATGATAAAAGGAAAATAATAGGGATAGTTCTCTTCCTCGATGATCTCTGTCACCCATGCATCGGTTGTAATATAGATAGATTGTTCTGATTGGCTCTTGAGTTCTGGTAGGAATGTCTTGATGTACCAGGCTAGGTTTCCAGCAGAGGTGGCACTGCTCTCCTCTGCCAGGTAGTGTTTGCCATCACAGAAGATGGAGTTCATCATCACTTGATGACCTTTGATGGGTTCTTTGC
>CAXYZP010000286.1:0-2687 GCA_964293175.1 uncultured Sphaerochaeta sp. | reverse complement strand
GCACCCGTGCGATAGCACCGGTACCTATAATTATAATTCCATGTTTAGCCATTTTTCTTCCTTATACGGGTTTCTTTTTAGATGATACTAGCGAATACACAATTGAAACAGTCGCCATCACCAAAAAGAAAAGGGAGATGGGACGTGTTACCAATATTGACCAGCTATTATTGGAGACAATAAGGGCCCTGTTTAGGCTCTCTTCAGCTATGGGGCCGAGGATGACTCCCAACACGAGAGGCGCACCAGGGAAACCATATTTCTTCATGAACAGTCCTATGATACCAAAAATGATTGCAACATTGATATGGTAGGTTTGATTAGCCAAAGAGAATGCACCCACTACACAGAGGATCAGGATAAGGGGCATGAGAGTCTTGTAAGGAACCTTCAAGACCTTCGGTGCAACTTTGGCAAAGGTCAGTCCAAAGGCAAGCATCAAAAACTGTACTACCAGCATACCGGCAAACAATGTGTAGACTATATCGGCATTCTCAACAAACAACAGGGGACCGGGTCTGATTCCCACAAGCACAAGGGCACCAAGCATAACAGAGGTAACCACATCACCTGGAATACCCAAAGTTAACATGGGTATAAGAGCCCCGCCGGTGGTACCATTGTTTGCTGCTTCTGGAGCCGCAATACCCTCAAGGGAACCATAGCCGAAATCTTCAGGTTTCTTAGAAATCTTCTGAGCGACATTATACGCAAGGAAACATGCTATAGCCCCACCTGTTCCTGGAATTATTCCAATGAATACTCCAAAAAGACCTCCTACGACAGCAGCCTTAAGGAAAAATGCTATTTCTTTTCTGGAAGGAAGTATCTTCGAGATTTTCTGTTCTTGTATATCGGCAGTAGCCTTCTCCCCATCACGAAGGTTTATCATGATTTCACTGAGGGCAAACACTCCGATTAGGACAGGCAACAGCGGTAGACCACTCATCAGCTTATAAGAGCCGAAGGTAAACCTGTCAGCCCCTACTATGGGGTCAATGCCAATGGTTGAGATCAACAAACCGACGCATCCACTGAGCAACCCCTTGGAGATGCTTTTGCCTGAAGAGCTCGCCATGATGCTGAGCCCAAAAATAGAAAGGGAAAAATAGTCTGCTGCCTGAAACTTAAGGGCAACCTTTGCTAGCTGAGGAGCAATGAAAATAAGACAGATGGTACTTATCACCCCCCCTATAAATGAGGAAATAGCAGAGACTCCTATAGCCTTGCCCGCATACCCTTGGTTTGATAGAGGGTTTCCGTCAAGCATGGTCGCTGCGGCAGAAGGGGTCCCTGGGGTTTTCAATAGGATAGCAGAAACGCTTCCCCCATACATGGAACCGCAGTAGAGGCCGCACAACATTACCAAAGCAACGCCACTGGGAAGCTTATACACCAACGGCAACAAGAGAATAATGCCCATGGAACCCGAAAGACCGGGCAGAGCACCTATGATGGTACCCATGGCAACACCAAAGCACAACAGGAGAAAAGGAATAGGCTGAAATACAGCGCTCAAGCCAGTCACTAATGAACCAATCATACTTCCTTACTCCTAAAATAATTTGCCTGAAGGTAAAAAAATCATGAATACCTTCACAAACAACAGATAGACTATCGCAGTGGTCGAAACTGCAATGATAGCAACTCTCTTCCAATCCCTATGCCCAAACAGGATAAGGGAAAAAGCCATAAAGAAAGGGGTCAGCAGCAAGAATCCAAGTTTCCTCAAAAGCCATATGTACCCTAACGTACCGACTATCAAGATCAAGGTCTTCAGCCACCCTTTCACATTTTCTAGCTCAAATACAGGCTTGGGAAACCCTCCGATCACATTCTCAAGTGTCAGGACACTCCCAAGGATTACCATCATGACCGCAACCACTTGAGGATAGCCACCAGGACCAATCCCTCGCTTGACCACTTGCAACTGACCTGCCATAAAAAAAACAGCTGTTCCTAGGATCACAAATCCCAGACCCAGACACACATTAGAAAACTTGTTCTCTTTCTTCACTTCAAACCTCAATAGGTTTACCCTGCTACACATACGTGCAGCAGGGTGAACCGGTAAGTTATTTGTAACGATCGCCAAAGCCCTTGCTTTTGATTAGGTTCATGAACCTCTGATCTTCACTCTTTATGAATGCATTATATGCCTCCGTATCACGGTAGACAGGTTTTGCTCCCATCGAATCGAGTTTCGCTATAAAGGTAGGATCATTGACAACCTGTTTGATGGTGCCTTCGAGTCTAGCAACGATCTCCTCAGAAGTTCCAATGGGAACAGCAAGACCTCTCCACTGACGCAGTTCGATATCAAGACCGCTCTCCTTGGCTGTAGGCACTGAAGGGTACTTGGCAAGACGCTCGGAACCGAAGCTCACCAACATCTTCACCTGCTCACCGTCAATGTTTGCATACCCTTCTGGAGAGTTACACATCGCAGCCTCAACCTCGCCACTCATCAGACCGGTAAGGGCAGCTGCCCCACCTTTGAAAGGAACGTGGACAAAGGAAGTGTCTGTAGCCTCTTCAAGCAATAGGGCGGCAAGGTGATTACCACCACCACTACCACCATTACCCATGGAGATTTCCTCCGGGTTCTTCTTGGCATCAGCAATGAACTCTTCAAGGGTAGCCCAAGGGGAGTCAGAACGGACCAACACGTAGTGGGTGTTCTCTAC
>CAXYZP010000285.1:0-2699 GCA_964293175.1 uncultured Sphaerochaeta sp. | reverse complement strand
AAGAAATCAGCGTCAAGCAGAGAAGAGGGTACAGTTTGTTTCTTAAAAGCCTCAAAATATTCGGCTTCAAGTCCTTTCCGGACTCAGTAAGCTTAGACTTCGCCAGTGGGATAACCAGCTTGCTTGGCCCTAATGGATGCGGAAAGAGTAACATTGTCGATGCTATCAAATGGGTCCTTGGGGAGCAATCCACAAAAACCCTCCGTGCAGGTCGCATGGAAGACATCATTTTCAATGGCACAGACACACGCAAGCCTATGCAAGTTGCAGAGGTTAGCCTTGTCGTATCCAATGAACAAGGGCTCCTGCCCACTGACAAGAGTGAAATAGAGATCAAGCGCCGTATCTACCGCAGTGGAGAAAGCGAATACTACATCAACAACACCCGTGTACTGCTCAAGAATATCAAGGAACTCTTTTTTGATACGGGGGTTGGTAAAAGTGCCTACTCCATCCTTGAGCAGGGAAAAATAGACCAGATCCTATCATCCCGTCCTGAAGACAGAAGATATATCTTTGAAGAGGCTGCTGGAATTTCCCGTTTTAAATCCCAAAGCCAGGAGGCCGAGCGCAAACTGGTCAGAACGGATGAGAACATCATGCAGGTGGAGACAATCCTTCGTGAAGTGCGAAGAAGCTACGAAACCAAAAAGAACCAGGCCACAAAAGCCATCAGCTATAGGGAGTTGAAAAAAGAGCAGTTTACCCTGGAAGTTGACGTACAGCTATCTACTCTCAAATCCTACATCATGCTGCAGAACAGCAAGGAAGAGCAGAAAATCAGGGGGCAGCGGGAGCTTGAGCAACAAAAGGGTTCACTTACCTCCTTTGATGCAGAGATAACAGAGATGCAGGATACCATGAGGGGTATGGGGACAAAACGCATCGCCATGCAGACTGAGCTTCAACGACTTGATGAGGCTATAAAGGGAAGGGGGGACAAGCTGGACCTCCTTACCCAACGCTTTCGTGATTTCCTCACCCAGAAGGATCAGGCGGCCGAACGCTCCCTTGCCATTCAGGAACGTATGGAACGCGATAAGAATGAGATAGATGAAAAGTTCTCCGTCATGGCTGATATTGACGACTCCATCGAACAACTCAACGTTGACATCGATAGAAACCAAAAAGGAATCGATAAGACACGAAGCCTCATAGCGAGCCAGAATCAAGAGATTAGTGAAACTGAGACAGAGGACATTGCACTCGACGAAGAGATGGATATTCTTTCAGAGAAATTGAAAGAACTTACCGATGTCATCGTTATCGAACTGGAAGAGAAGCTGAAGGCCTCCGGATATAATCTGGAAGAGAAGAAGACAGCCCTTTCTGCATTTGAAGAGCGCTTGGAGTATATTTCCACCTCTGTCCTTGAACACGAACAATTCCTGGAAAAGTTGAAGACAACAGGCTTCTCTTCTGATGAACTGCTCGCTCAGGAACTGAAATTCCAGGGTACCTTACGTACAAGCCTTTCTTCCTTGGACTCTCTTTTTAAGACATATCTAGGGCATGAAGCCTCTTTTATCGATGATCTTATCTCCCCTGAAGGTATTATCACTGAAAAACATGCAGTGGACCGCTCCATGGCTGAAAAGCGTAAGGCCCTCTCCTCTAACCGCGAGCGCATTAGCTATTTGCGGGAAGAGAATGCGAAGCTCTCATCGTCGTTGGAGGCCTATCAGGCTGCCATTTCCGACCAGAGGGTCGCCCTCAACCAGCTGCAAGAGCAGAAAAAGAGTGCCAAGGATTGGATAGCCAACCTACAGCGCTCTGTCACCGAACAGGAGTACCTCTACCGTGATGCGGTTAATCTGAGCGAAACAGCTCAGGAGCGCATCTATGAGACCCAGGAAGATATTCGTTCTGTTGAAGCTGAAGTAAAGGAAATGAAGGCGAATATTGCCTCTATGAATGAAGAGTTGAAAGACCTTATCGTAGAGATAGAGGATTTGGGCGCCTCCATCAGGGGAAAGCAAGAGAAGAAGGACTCCTCCTACGAAAGGCTGCAGACCATAAAAAGCGATACGGAGAAGCTTGGGTACCAGATAGAGCAGCTTGGTCTCAGCATCACCGGTATCTATACCAACTTCTTTGAAAACTATGGCAAAAGCTTGAAAGAGTATGAGAGCCGCCTTACCGAGGAGATTGTTGACAATCCGGTTTTGAAAGCCAATCTGGATGAGGTGAAGAAAAAGATTGCATCGATGGGATACATCAATCAGATGGCAGAAGAGGAGTTCAGCGAGGTTAAGGAACAGTACGATTTCTTGACCAAGCAGATGGACGACCTTGCCAAGGCAAAAGAGGATTTGGCTTCAGTGGTTTTGGAGATCAAGACACGAAGCGAAGAGCTTTTCCTTGAAACCTACAAGCAGATCTCCACAAATTTCCAAGAGATGTTCCGCCGGTTGTTTGGTGGGGGTAGGGCGGAGCTTAAACTTGTCGATCCTGAAAATGTACTTGAAAGCGGCATAGATATCCTTGCCCAGCCACCGGGAAAGAAACTTACCCACCTCGCCCTGCTTTCAGGAGGGGAGCGGTCTATGACCGCTGTTGCCCTGCTGTTTGCTACCTACCATGTGAAACCCTCACCATTTTGTGTCTTGGACGAGATCGATGCTGCCCTGGACGATAGGAATATCGGGTTTTTTCTCTCAGTTTTGCAGGAATTTGCTAAAAAAAGCCAATTCATCATC
>CAXYZP010000284.1:0-2709 GCA_964293175.1 uncultured Sphaerochaeta sp. | reverse complement strand
ACTTACCTATGCCGGTTCCTGCCTCTATGGCGGCTATGGCATGGGTATCGTAGCATTCACGTACCATATCAGCCATAAAAAGCTGACCCTCACGGTATTCATAGCTGGGGAAGCGTTTCTCAAGGCTTCCCCCCTTGTCAAAAACCTGGTAAATATCATTCTTGGTCAATTTGGTATTCCTGTAGTTTCCGATGCAATGTCTTGCGTCCGATGCCCAAAACCTCTGCGGAGCGGGTCTTGTTTCCCCCGCACATCATCAGGGTGGACAAGATCAACTGTTTCTCAGCCTCGGCGAGGGTGATACCCACATCCAGGGAGAGTTGGGATGAATTGTCTGTAAGCCTGACCGAAGGGGGAAGGTCCTCAACTTCTATCACAGAAGAACGGGTGAGCACAACAGCACTTTCGATGGAGTTGCGCAGTTCGCGTATGTTACCCGGCCACTCATAGGAGAGCAGGGCCTTCTTCGCTCCGTTTGAGAAACCCTCGAGGCTCTTCTCATTTTCCTGGTTAAACTGGGAAAGAAACGTGGTCATCAGCAGGGGAATGTCATCCTTGCGATCGCGCAAAGGCGGTACATCGAGATGGACAACATTGAGCCTGTAGTAGAGGTCCTCACGAAAGTTACCCTTCTCTATCTCCTTGAGCAGATCACGGTTGGTAGCGCAGACGATGCGCACATCTACTGTTATAGGCTTCTCCCCCCCTACCCGCTCAAACTCCTTCTCCTGCAAAACACGAAGCAGCTTCACCTGGGTGGCTGCATTGATCTCACCTATCTCATCGAGGAATATGGTACCCCCGTCGGCTAGCTCAAAACGCCCCTTCTTCTGGGCGATGGCTCCGGTAAAGGACCCCTTCTCGTGCCCGAAGAGCTCGCTCTCCAACAAGGATTCGGACAGGGCCGCACAGTGGACCTTGATGAAGGGTCCCTTGCTACGATTCCCCAACTCGTGGATGGCATCGGCAACAAGCTCCTTACCCACCCCGCTCTCTCCGGTGATGAGCACAGATGCCCGAGTGGGGGCGACCTGGGCTACAGTCTCCATGAGAGAGACCATCTTCTGACTTTTTCCTACGATGCGGTCATAGCGGTTACGTGCCTTGAGGGAGGCAACCTCCGCCTTCAACCTCTCATGCTCTGCATAGAGGTCTGTTGTAGAGAGAGCCTTCTTGACCACCAGGGAGAGACGGTCCAGCTCAACAGGCTTGGTAAAGAAGTCTATAGCCCCCCTACGCATCGCATCCACCGCAGTCTCAATGGTCCCGTGCCCGGTAAGGATGATGACAGGAAGCCTAGGATAGGCCCCGTTGATCTTCTGCAAGAGCTGCTCCCCACTCATATTGGGCATCCTCAGGTCGGTAATGACCAGATCGACATCCTTTTTGCCCATCAGGGCCCAGGCTGACGCCCCGTCTTCAGCTGTGAGGCTTTCATAGCCTTCCAACTCCATGGCCATGGCAAGGCCACTGCGGATATTCTTCTCATCGTCAACGATGAGGATACTACGTTTCATACGAACCCTCCTTATCAGGTTCAGTCAGGCTGAGACGCTCACTCTTGGGAATGGGAAAGGAGAGGGTGAAGGTAGTCCCCTCACCCAGCTTGCTCTTTACGGTGATGTCGCCCCGGTGTTCCTTCATGATCTTATAGACAACAGTGAGACCCAACCCGGTTCCCGTTGCCTTGTTGGTATAGTACGGCTCAAAGATCTTCTGCACCGTCTCGTCGTCCATACCGATTCCGGTGTCCTGAATGCTTATCAGCACCTGATTTCCATCAGGGCGTGCCTGCAAGGTCAGCCTTCCTCCCTGCTCCATAGCATTCATCGCATTCTTTATAAGATTGAGCAGAACCTGCTTGAGCAGATTCTCATCAAACTCCAGCCTGGGCAACGATGTTGCGAAATCGCAGGTGAGGGTCACCCTGTTCTCTGCAAGCTCAGGCGTCACAAAGGTGGTGACCAGATTGAGTGTCTTCATGATGGATCCAAGGCGGAGGCGGGTATCCAAAGGCCTCACGGCAAAAAGAAAGTCCACGACAATGCCGTTGAGGCGGTTGATCTCCTCTTCCAATACATCGATATAACGCTGCGCATCATTAAAGGTAAGGCTCTCTTTCCGTACAAAGGCTTTCTTCAGCAACTGCAGATGGATACCCATGGCAGCAAGAGGGTTCTTGATCTCGTGCGCAACCCCTGCAGCCATGGTAGTCATGGAGGCGAGGTTTTCAGAACGTCTCATCCTTGCCTCGTTGGCATTGTGCTCGGTGACGTCGCTGAACATCAGCACATAGCTTGCCTTCTCCTTCTCCTCCTGCATCTTGTAGGTGAAAACCGTGACTGCGATCGTCTGTACAGTATTTCCCCTTTGGAAGGTGAACTCATTGTCCAGGTCCTCTGCACGGTTGTAGACCGAAAGGACGATATAGCGCAGCACATGCTTGTCCTCTATGACCTTGGAAAGGGGAAAGCCCTCATAGGAGCGCCTGCGGGTCATGGGGATAAGGTTCGGGCAGTGGGAGTTGGCATAGTTTATGGTGAGGTTCGCATCGGTAAGAATAACCCCATCATCAATGGACTCAAGCACGTTCTCCAGCATCTCCAGCTCTCTGGACTGGCTTTGCATGATATCGACTATCTGCTTTGTATCGAGCTGATCTATCTTCTTAATAGCCCTTTGGACAAAATTCTTCATGCAACCTCCATG
>CAXYZP010000283.1:0-2735 GCA_964293175.1 uncultured Sphaerochaeta sp. | reverse complement strand
AGCAGCGGCACTGCTATCGACCAGTTCCAGCACTTGGACAAAATATGACTCTGCCTTTTTGGCATCATGAAGCTCATCAAGATAGAGCGAACCCAGATTATTCAAGGCTTCCACATGAGTAGGGTCATCCTTAACTACGCGCAGGTAGAGTTCCAGAGCTTGTTCAGGTTTTGTAGTAAATAGTAACCGCGCCTGTTCCACATCTGCTTGATTTTCCAGTACCCTTTGGTAGCGTTGCCCATCACTAAGAATTTCCATTCTCTTTGAGATGAGTCTGGCTTCCTTTTCGTCTGGATCATCGGTGAGGGCGACAGTATACCACCGTAGCGCATCAACGCGCTCGCCATGGATATATTGAATATCACCAAGCATTCTACAAAGACGCAGACTCTCCCCATAGGTATCAACACAGAAAAGCAAGGTATCATATGCATCTTGCTTTCGTTCTTGCCCAAGGTAGATCAGGGCAAGGTTGTACTGTAGCCCCATTGAAGAGCCCTTATGTGCTATCTGCTTGAGAAGAAACCGTTCAGCCTCTTCCCATTTGTTCTGCACCATAGCATTGAGTGACCTTCTCTGATAGTACCAGCCAATTGGATCCATACCCTACTCCTTAATTGAGGAAGTATGGTGCCAGTAGAAATCTACTGGCACCATACAGACAATCATAGCATCTGTTATAGGAAGAATATACCCAAGATCATAACGATAATGATGGTGGTTATCCCTTGAGCCAACGTCACACCGGTCTGTGTCTTGTATGCAGTAGCCGTGTCCATATCGGAGAACTGCGAAACAACCCAGAAGTAGCTGTCATTTGCATGGGACACAGTCATTGAACCAGCACCAATTGCCAAAAGGGTAAGGACCTTAGCCATTTCCGAGGTCCAACCAAGCTGTCCCATCAGAGGGGCCATCATGGCGGAGGTCACGATCATAGCAACTGTAGAAGCTCCCATTGCTGTTTTGAGCAAGGCAGCAATAATGAAGGGTATCAACAAACCTGCATTCATCTGCATCAGGCTACCGGAAAGTATCTCGGCAATAGGCAGGCTTTTCAGCACAGCGCCCAAGGCACCACCGGCTCCGGTAATCGCAAGGATACTTGCAGAACTACTAATACCATCACTGATCCATTTGAAGGAAGTCCCTTTTTTCTCTGTTTTGGGAATCAAGGTAACGGCAAGTCCTACACCAAAGAGAAGGGCAGTAACAGGATTACCAATGAAGTCCAAGAAGCTTTTTGCCATTCCCGGGCCAAAAGGAGCAGAGGGGAAGTCCGCAATAGATTTTAAAGCGATAAGCAAGATAGGAAGCAAGATAGGGGCAAAGGATCGCAAAGCACTGGGAAGTTTGCCATATTTTTCTACCAGCTCTTCTAAGGAAACCTCAGGATTAGCTGGAATATCAAACTTGCTGGAAATCTTCAGCGAGTACAGGTATCCTACCAACATGACAGGAATTGAAACCAACAGACCCACGATGATGACCAATCCAAGGTCGGCATTGAGTGTGCCTGCCATGATGATCGGACCAGGAGTCGGGGGAACCAAGCAGTGAGTGGCATACAAGCCTGAACTTAGGCAGGTTGCCATAACAGCCAGAGATATGCCGGATTTGGCAGCAAGAGCCCTGTTGATGGGTGAGAGAATAACAAACCCCGAGTCACAGAAAACCGGGATACTTACAATGTAACCGGTAAGGCTCATGGTAAGCGGTGCGCGTTTCTTTCCCACCACATTGAGAATGGTGTTTGCCATAGTCAGTGCAGCTCCGGTCTTTTCCAAAATGGTGCCAATAATGGTACCAGAGATGATGACGATACCGATACTTCCAAGAATTGATCCAAATCCAGAAGTGATGATACCGATCAGGTCATCAACAGGAATACCCGTCAATACACCTACAAAATACCCAGATAGCAACAAAACGATGAATGGGTGCCACTTGAATTTTGAAATCAAGAGTACCATTCCTACAATAGCAACAATAATTACTAAGAACAGATACCAACCTGCCATGTTTTCGTCCTCCTAAACAATCTATAGTCTTTATCCTTCAAGGATAATTGTTGACCCTGTACAGCTACGAAAATTACCGTGTGACTGCTCGAGCGACAGCTCTATCGCCCTCTCTCCTGAGCAGTGGGAAATGCCCAATAGGACAATGCCTCGTCTAGAAAAGTTATCCATCGTATATTTGGTGCGCTCTTCGTCGGCTTCAACCAGATGCGTACCTCCAAAAAGGGCATAGATGGGTTGGCTAAAGGATTCTTCGATGGAATCAAGCATGTTCAATATCCCCGGGTGAGCACACCCCACAAGAGCCACCAAACCCCTTTTTGTCTCTATGACCAGCATCACCTCATCAGAAAAATCATCGGAAGTAAAAAGAGAAGATCCTTCTTCTTGCTTTACAAACCTAGGATTTGGTTTCTCCTGGACATGGGTGCGTGAGAAATCTGTCACAACCCATAGTTTGGGTGCAATCTGAGTTCGTTTATTGTTGATGGCCTTATGTGATATGCCTTGCTCTGTAAGGTAGCTCCTATCAAAGTCATTTCCCAAGTACTGGTATGAGGCATTAAAAGAGCCATACTTCGCATCAAAGAAACCTTCCCCAGTCCAAAGACGAAATCCCTGGGTTCCCCTCTTTTCAACAAAGGAACGAAAGCCACCTGTGTGGTCTTAGTGCCCATGGCTGAGCACCACATCTGTTACCTTCCAAAGGTTTTT
>CAXYZP010000282.1:0-2746 GCA_964293175.1 uncultured Sphaerochaeta sp. | reverse complement strand
CCCTTCAATTCTCACAATTGGAGCATCAGGGTCAGACATATCACGCTTGCGCTTTTTCGGTTTTGGCTGTTTGGGTGCTTTGGGCACTGTTGGCTCTATGTTTGTTTTTACTTGATCAGTCACGGTCACTCACCTTCAATTTTTCCTCTATGTGATGCATCACAAACGAGAGCACGCTGGTCATTATCAAATACCAGATACCTACGATGATGAACATTTCCATATACATAAAGGTCGAGGAACCCATCTGCCTTCCCTTGAGCATTAGCTCAGGGACAGCGATGGTGGAAGCCAGCGAACTATCCTTAAGAGCGATGATCAGCTGGTTTCCCAACGAAGGGACAGCACGCTTGAAGGCCTGCGGCAGGACGATCCTGCGCATTGCCTTTCCATGGGTCATCCCTATACTCCTGGCTGCCTCCATCTGTCCGTAATGGATCGACTGTATCGAACCACGGAAGATTTCGGCAATGTATGCCCCGTTATGGACAGCCAAAGCTATGACTGCCGAGGGTATGGGAGCGATGGTGACAATTGAGGTCAGCCCGTAATAGACTATGAACAACTGTACCAGTAAAGGGGTTCCGCGAACCAGAAAGATATACGCTCTTGATAGCGAAGAAAGAACCTTGCTTTGGGAAAGTCTGCCCAATGCCACTACCAATCCGATAAGCAGACCCAGCAGTACGCCAAAGAATGTTATCTGAAGCGTATAGTTTGCGGCATTGGCAAACAAGAAGAATTTCTGGGGAATGACTGTAAGATCCCAAGGAAATATGTCCATAGTCTAACTACCTATCCCTTATTTTACGGTGATGTCTTCGCCGTTGAACCACTTGCCACTGATAGCTTTCATGGTACCATCTGCAAACATCTCTTCAAGAATGGCATTTACTTTTTCACGCAATACATCCGCATCATCATGAAATGCAATGCCCATGGTCTCGGTGCGCAGTGTCGCCCCTACAAGGGTAAGCTCTTCGCCGCCTCTGAGTTTTCCGATTGCATTGAGCCCGACAATCCTATCGGTAAGCACACCCTCGACACGACCGTTGATAAGTTCCATCAGGGTCTGATTATCATCTTCATACAGCTTTACCTCTACACCGAGCTTTTTACCATCCTGCTCGAAGGTAGTACCGGTGACCAATGCTACAGAGTCTGAACTCTTCAGGTCAGAAGGTCCTTTAATGGAGCTGTCCTTACGTACGATAAGCTGAGGTCCGCTGTAATAATACGGGATAGAGAAGTCTACACGCTCCTCACGCTCTGGAGTAATGCCCATGCTTCCGAGGATCGCATCATAGCGTTTGGCTCTCAGGCCTTCGACTATGCCATCCCAAGCGGTGGTCTTATACTCCATCGTCTTTCCCAGACGATCGGCGATCTCCTGGGCAACATCAACATCAAAGCCGATGATATCCCCGTTATCGGTAATATAGTTAAAGGGAGGATACCCACCCGAACCGGCAAATGAGATGCTATTGGCGTCTTCACTCTGAGCCTGGGCAAAGAGTGTGGGAATCGTAAAGGCGATGATGATCCCCACCACTACTAAGATTTTTTTCATAGATATAACGTTCTTCATACAATTTCTCCTTTAGTGTGAAATATAGCTATAGTGTAACATTACATATAGTTTTCAAACAACCCTTTATAGGGTTAAACATTACACTATAAGGAATTATTTAAACTATTAATATATTTCGGCTCTTTCTATAATTTAGTACAAATCTTTATAACAGGGTAACTTAGACTAGATAAATGCCCATATTCATGTTATAATTTAGACCATGGAAAATATTTTACCTAAACCCACAATAATACGCATTAAAAACAAAAAAACTGGAGTAATCTACCTGTATCAGAACCAACATTACTGGGATTCTGAAAAACAACAGACCCGTAATATTCGTCGTTGCATCGGTAAGTTAGATAAGGAAACCCAAGAGCCCATCTATAACCACCGGTATAAAACAGAGATGAATATGGAACAGACTATCAAGGAGGAAACGGTAGCTTTCATCCAACCTATAGGGAAAATACTTTTGCTTGAAAAAGTGTTTGTACAGAGCAAGCTCAGCTTGCATCTCAAGCGCGTGTTTTCCAAGGATGAGGTAGCCATGATCAAGGATTTGGTATTCTACCTGGTCAGCGAAGACAACCAACTGTCGAAGGCCAACTCCTGGCTACTGCAGAACTATGCCGACAAACAGCCTATGAGCTTTGAAGCCATGAAGGACCTGCTCAAGACCTTGAACAAAAGCAGACAGAACCTGTTCTTTGAAAGCTGGGCACCTCCTAGCAGCAAAACAGAGCATTTTCTGTATGACCTAGCCAGTGAGGCTTCCTACAAAAGCCATAATATCTACCTTTACTATGGCCATAACAGGGATACAGAAGCCCTCAAAGAGAACAACATCATCATTGTCACCGACAAGAACAGTACACGCCCACGCAACTACACTATCTTAGGGGGGAATATGCGAGATATCCCTACCCTGAACATACTCCCCTTCCGTATGGGCCTCTCTTCCTTAGACAACACCACCTTGGTGCTCAATAGAATATTCTATTCCCGCAAACGCATACACGCCCTTATGCGAGAGGGACAAAAGTTTCTGATCCGCATTCCTTCCCAAAAGAAGTGGCTCTCTGAACTCATCAACTCCCATAAAGAAGAAATCCAGCAGCAACCATCCTTCCAAACACGACAAGGCCTTACTTTTCAGGCGATAACCATCCA
>CAXYZP010000281.1:0-2748 GCA_964293175.1 uncultured Sphaerochaeta sp. | reverse complement strand
GTATCTGCTCTTCTTAAAAATACACGCTCTCCGTTGGTGCTTGCCGGTGTGGAAGTTCTGATTCCGCTCTATAAGGAGATAAACACCTATTCCCATCTGGTAGATGAAGGAATTGCAGGAAACCCTGATAAGATGACAAACAAAGATATCAATCCTAAGGCTTGGGCAATAATCTCCCCGATGTTCCATAAGGAACGGGAAGCCGGTTTAGCCAAATATCGACAGCTGGCTGGGACAGGGCAGACCACGAACGATATTTCCGAGGCAGTCCTGGCATCCTTCCACGGGAGGGCAGAGGTAGTCTTCGTAGCACTGGGTGTTCAGGTGTGGGGCCGATTCGATCAGGAAAAAGATACCGTGCATCTGAGCGAAAAAGCACAACCCGGAGATGAGGATCTTTTGGATTTGATAGCAGTCCATACCATGATCAATGGAGGCTCTGTCTTTGCTGTTTCTCAGAAGGACCTTCCCTCTGAGAGCCTTGTAGCGGCTGTGCTTCGGTATTGATACTAAACATACTTCTACAGTCTTACGTTTTGAATAATGAATTGGGGGCAATGCCGTTAGCACTGCCCCCAATTCATTGTCTTTATTCCTAGACAAACAGAGAGACCGACCAAATAAATGGTCGGTCTCTCTTTTGTGTACTCGTTAGAGAACTTCTTAGGCCTTGTAAGCGCCTGGCTTGATCTCATTACCGAACTTGGCCTTGGCCGCTTCGATCTTTGCAATCTCCTCATCCCATTTCGTAAAGATGAATTCAGGTGCATGAGCATCCATCTTCTTGAAATAGACCTTGGAACGCTCGAGCTTCTCAACCCACTTGGTACAGCGGAAAGTAAACTGGTAGGTGTACTCTGCCTCTGTGTAGTCATAGTTAAGATGCTTCTTGAACAGATCCTTCAGATCCTTGAAGAGGGGGATTTTTCCAGTAGGAGTATCAAAAGCTTCATACTCGTTATGGATACGGCCCTCTGCCCAGTGCAACCACACCTTCTTAGCAAGTTTGTCGTTACAGAACTTGCCATTCTCATCTCTGAGGAAGTAGTTGGTGGAGAATACCTTGGGAACGTCCTTGATGCCCTTTACAAAGTCAATGTTGTTCTTTGTGTACTCACCAAGAGGGTAGGACACAAAGTCCATGTTAGCCATGGGGCTTGGGTTACGTACGCCTTCTTTACCGAGGGTAGCACTGGTGGTCTCACTCTCAAGGGTACAAGCCTTGATAAGGATACCTTCTTCCCAAGTTGCTGACTCTTCAACAGGAACACATGTGTCGCTGTCGCGTCCGCCATAGAGAATACCTTCGACTGCTACGCCCTGTTTGGCATCAAAACCCTTCTTGTCAAAGTTCTGCAAGTAGTCAAGACGCATGGTGTAACGGGCATTTCCGTGTGCTACAGGAATCTCATTCCCCTTTGCATCCTTCTTGCCTTCAAACCAGTCCTTACCACTGTGGTTGTCACCCTTTTTGGGAGTATCAAGACCGGAACCGAGCCAGTACGGATTGTTGTCTGGTCCTCTGAGAACGTTGGAATAGATAATTTCCTGCTCGATCATGAGGTTTTCGAAGATTACAGGATCGTCTTCAGCATTAACATCCTTGATGATGCCGAAAATTCCCTGCTCAACGTTTACGCCTCTGAACTCACCATCAATGTTGCGGAAATAGACGATGTCATCACCAACGATCTCTTCACCGGGGATCATGGCAGTGGATGTCTTACCACAGGCTGAGGGATAAGCACCAGCGAAATAAGTTCTTCTATTCTTATCCTTGTCGATGGCAGCCATGAGGAACATGTGTTCACACAACCAGCCTTCCTTACCACTCTTGTTGATGGCCAGGCGCATGGAGTGCTTCTTGAGTCCGATGGAGTTACCAGCGTACTGGTCATTCATCGAATAGACAATGTTGTTCTGGGTGTCCATGTAGATGCGGCGTTTGTCGGTGTTTACAGAGGTGTTTCTCTCATCGAGTTCGCCGGCTGAGTGGATAAATCTAAAGAAGTCATCCTTTTTCTCCATTTTCATGAAGTGGTCATAGCCTGCGCGGTAGAGGATAGCCTCGGAGTGTGCAACATACCATGAGTCAGTGAACTGTACACAGGGTATGGTGAATTCGGAATGTGCAGGTCCTTCACAGAAGAACTTCACTACAGTGTCCTTACCTTCCATGATGTTCTTTGCAATGCCCATAATCTCAGAATATCCCTGTTCATATTCTACTGAGTTGAGGCTCTTCATGTTTTCAAGGTTTTCCTTGTATACCATGTAACGGGTGTTTACCTTGTCACGAGCCTGGTCGCCATAGCCGTCCCAGTGAATGGTCTGGCCTTTCTTGGCAAGCTGGAACTCTTCACCAATCTCAAGGGCCTTTGCCTTGATGTACTCTTCGTCCGCTTTGCTGTCATCACAGACATAAATGGACTTGGGATTACAATGTTCGGCAAATTTTCCAACAAATTCATTTACCTTTTCATTCTCTAGTTTCATGAGTTTGGCATAGCTAGCCTCGCTCAACTTTTCTTTCAATAACGATGTGTACTTTGAACCCATATTATAGCTCCTTAGGATAGTTTCTTATCGAATCTTATTTAATAATACAATGCATAAAGCGATTAATCAAGGGAGGGGAAAAACTAACTCTTTATACAATATTATAATGCTGGGTTTTAAATAGAGGTAACTCTTTACATTATGTAAAGCAATAAGACCGAGAGATAGTAAAAACTACCTCTCGGTCTT
>CAXYZP010000280.1:0-2751 GCA_964293175.1 uncultured Sphaerochaeta sp. | reverse complement strand
ATCGATTGTCGAGCCCGAGCCTTGCCGAGCTGATCGGTGCTGATTCTTATCCCATCAGTATGATCTTCTCTCTTATTGAGATACGTGATCAGGGGGTAGGTATACAGGCCAAGTTCTTTCCTACCAAGAAGAGATACATAATACCATGTCTAGCATAGTGTGCTAGACTCTCTGTAAAGAGGAGGATTAGCTATGCAAGTGGAGTGTACCAAGAAGCTGTTGGACTACATTGGGGTACAGGCAGAAGCTGCCGATGAAAGCATTGACTCTGTATTCCGATGGAGCGCCAACCTCATACGGATCAATCGCCGCCGCACCATAGTTGTAGCCCATGATTCATCCAGGTATGGCTTTGTGCTGTATGGCATCAAGGCCAAGGACATACACAACCTAGGAGACCTGCTTCTCGATGGCATACGCACCTGCCTGGAGCTTGAATGTATTGATCCTGACCTCATAGACCGGTATCTCTCTGATTGTGGGACTCCTGTTGTTTTTACCAAAAGTGCAGGGCGCACTCTTGTCTCAAGGTTGAATCAGCTATGCATGCGTGTGACATGCTTTGCAGAAGACTTTACTGTCGAGCATCTTTTCCAGAAGCAGGTGTTAGCCATTATCAATGATGACTACATCAGAGTGAAAAATGATCCGGCAAGAAAATACTTTTCTGTATACGAAAAATTGGGAGAGGATATCTCAAGCCTCTATGGAGCCTCCCCCTATCGTTGCCGAGCTGCAGAATTTGAGGTGGAACTTGAACTGGAAAGCACTTGCACTAGGCGTATCATCGTCCCTCTGAACTATACCTTCCGGCAGCTCCACCATGTCCTGCAGACTCTTTTTTGTTGGCGAGGCTATCATTTGCATGATTTTTGGATAGAGCGCCATCCCAACGGCAGATTGAAACATACCTTGATCGGGTCTCCGCGTGAGTTTGACCTTGAAGAGGAGTCTACACAGGAGGATACTTCTGTCCTTCTCTCTGAGATATTCCCCAAGTATGGGCATATCATCTACAACTATGACTTTGGCGATGATTGGATACACCACATCCGCCTTGTGAGCCTCATAGATGAACATGACAAGAACCATGCAGTATGTCTTGCCTGGGAGGGAGAGGCCCCTCCTGAGGATGTCGGAGGACCTGGGGGGTACACCCGGTTGCTCCAAATCCTCTCAGATCCTACAGACCCCGATCATGCTGCTATGAAGAGATGGTCTGCTTCAATGCTTTGCAGGCCTTTTGACTTGGATAGCATCAACCGCCAATTACGGGGATGTGCTAGAAGACGTGAAAGTATGTGGTAGGACAAAACCGATTCTCCACCCGTGGTGAAACTTATGGATATGCCCCCTTGATCCCCCAACGAATCGAGAGGAAGGAGAGCATCGCGATGTTTACTCTCCCGAGCGAGTGTCGGGAAAGTAAGGTGAGATACCCCGCCCCTTGGGGCGGATAAGGAGACAAAGCTTCCTCTTTCCAGCTCTTGCCCTGGGGCATTGGAACATTTGGCAACCTGCAAAATTGTGCTTGTGATAACCCTGATTGCATGTATCTGCTGATGAGGGCAGCCTTGGTTCTTATGAATATGCTACTGTTCTCCCATTTCCTATGAAGGAACTGCGTTCAAAATCATTGGCCTTACCCTCAGTCCCATAATTCGGAGTAGATTCAGAAAGATCTTACAGTAATTATTGTACATTCATGCTAAAATAATGTAGTATGTATAGCATGAATGTACGAAACGAGATGCCAAATACCGATGACGAAGCAAAGATTATTCATATGGCTGAAATACAGCATGGAATCATCACGAGCACCCAGGTGACTGAGGCTGGAATCCCAAGACGATGCCTCACCTCCATGGTCCGCAGTGGATTGCTTGTCCGAGTCGAGCGGGGTGTCTATAGCCTCCCAGAAACTTGGGAAGATGAGTTATTTGTTCTTCAATGGCGGTTCTCGAGAGGGATTTTTTCTCATGAGACTGCTCTGTACCTTCATGCAATGACCGACCGCACTCCATCACGGTATACCATGACATTTCCTTTTGGATACAATCCGGGGAATGTCATCAAACGAGGTGTTGTAGCAAAAGTGGCCAGCAAAGAAACGTATCCGTTGGGAATAATGACACTATCTTCTCCGAGCGGCAACAGTATCAAGGCATACGATATCGAGCGTACCCTCTGCGATATGGTCAAGACCCGTCATAAGGCGGATATCCAGGTGGTGAACCAGGCGATGAGGATATATGCCGGCTCACGGGAGAAGGACATTGCCCGCCTCATGGATTATGCACAAAGGCTTCGGGTCAAGTCAAAGATTCTGACCTACATGGAGATTCTCCTATGATCACGAGCAACCCGATGCAATTGAAAGCGCGGATCAAGAAACTGGCAGCCGAAAAGAATCTGCCAGCCCAAATCGTCATGCAGAATTATCTGATGGAACGCTTGTTGGAACGACTGTCCCTTTCCAGCTACAGGGAGAATTTCATCATCAAGGGAGGGTTCCTGATTGCAGTCATGGTCGGGCTCGGATCTCGCTCCACCATGGACCTAGATACAACCATCAAGGGCTTCACGCTGAATCATGAATCCATCAGGACCGTATTTGAACACGTCTGTGCCATAGGGGTGGATGATGATGTGACATTCTCAGTCAATCGAATTGCCGATATCCGGGAAACTGATGATTATCCGGGTATCCGTGTCAGCCTGATCGCCAATTATCCCCCTTTGCGGGTTCCT
>CAXYZP010000279.1:0-2789 GCA_964293175.1 uncultured Sphaerochaeta sp. | reverse complement strand
AAAGCGATGATCCTATGTCCCGTTGCCTGGCCATCGCACTGGCCAATGCCCTTAACCATAGCTACGCCATGAGCCTGAGCAATGATGACGGAGACATCTTCGGGGATTTACACCTGAGAAAGGGCAGTAAGGTTGCCATGATAGGGTACTTCGGGCCCATCATAGTCCAGTTGGAAAAAAAGGGCGTAGAAGTTCGATCATACGATATAGGAAAAGAGATTGGCGAGGAAAAAAGCTTCTACAGCTGGGCAAAATCCGAAGCAGATGGCCTTATCCTGACGGCAACGAGCCTCATCACCAACAGCACCGAAGCCATATTTGAAAAGCTGGGCTCCACAAGAATCCCCTCAATCCTGATGGGACCCTCTACAATAGCGTCCCCTAACCTCTATGACCATCTGGGCATCACCTATTGTGCGGCAACAGTAGCCACTGATGTTCCGGGTATCCTCAAGGATATCCGTAACGGCAGGGGCACGCCCTACCTCCATAGGCACTCCAGAAAGGTGAAGCTGAAACTACTCTGATCTTCTAGAATATGCACAAGACACCAAGGGCCTGAAGGATAATCCCTCAGGCCCTTGGTGTCTCTAATTGATCGTTTTCTTCTTGAACACGAACAGTTCTAGGTTGTTTGTTATAAACCAGGTAATTGGCAAATCATACTACTCAGCAAACAGCTCCCTATAGTCACACCCTACACTCGTAAACTCACTCTTTTTGGCTAGCAGGGAAGAGAGGCCCTCTGGGATAGGGACAGTTGTCCCTATCAGGGGCTCGACCACCTTTTCAAACTTGGCAGGATGGGCCGTAGAAACTACGATGGTGTTATCCTGAACGGGAAGATCCCGTCGTACCCTCTCTGCAGTTGCAGTATGGGGACAGATCACATAGCCGGTCTCTGTATAGACTTCCTTGATAGTTGCCTTGATAGCTTCGTCACTGACGCTGGTGGCGCTGACCATCTTGCGGAAGGTTCCAATATCGTCGTAGAGGTTAAAGAGCCTCTCCATGTTACTAGGAGCGCCTACATCCATAGCATTAGCCAGGGTGGCTATGCTCTGTCGTGGTTTGTACTCCCCTTCCTTAAGGTAGTCGGGAATGGTCTTATTCGCATTGACTGCAAGGGTAATCCTATCGATGGGGGCTCCCATGCTGAAAGCCCAGTAGGCACCACAGCTGTTGCCAACATTCCCGCTGGGAATGATGAAGGTCGGCTTGGTGTCATAGGCTCCCTTATATAGGTAGGAAGCATAGACGTAGTAGACGCTCTGGGGAAGCAATCTCCCCAAGTTGATGCTGTTGGCGCTACTGAGCCCCCAAGCTTTGGACAGCTTGGTATCCATGAAGGCATCCTTGACCATCTTCTGACAGTCATCAAAGGTGCCGTCCACTTCATAGGCCTTTATGTTGCCACCCCAGCAGGTCAGTTGTTGCTTCTGACGCGCACTTACCCGTCCCTTGGGGTAGAGCACCTTCACTTCGATTCCCTTGCGTCCTGCAAAGGCAGAGGCTACAGCCCCTCCTGTGTCTCCACTGGTGGCAACTAGGATGGTGAGTTTCCTCGGGTTTTTCTCAAGAAGCTTCTCCATGGTGGAAGCTAGAAAACGAGCGCCAAAATCCTTAAAAGCGGCGGTCGGACCATGATAGAGTTCCAGGACCATCTGCTTCTCATGCAGCTTGACCATAGGAACAGGGAAGGTAAAAGCATCGATACATATCTCTGCAAGGTCATCCTTGAGAATATCGTCCTCAAAGAAAGGCGCAAGCACTTCAAAGGCAAGTTCGGGGTAGGAGGATATCTCATGGATGTTTATCAGCCCCAAAGAGGGAAAAGACTCGGGTACATAGAGACCGCCATCAGGGGCAAGCCCCTGCAGTATAGCTTCGCTGGCCGTAACCTTGTGTGATGCGTTTCGTGTTGAGACAAACTTCATGGAAACCTCCTAAATTCTGGCACCGAGATAGGCAGCCAGTCGCAAGATATCAGAGAATACACCACCGGCTGTTACTGCACGCCCAGCTCCAGGTCCCTTGATAACCAAAGGTTGGTCCAGATAGCGGTCAGTGGTAAAGCAGATGACGTTGTCAGTTCCAGTAGCCTGGGCAAAAGCATGGGTCAAGGGGAAACTCTCCAGTGATGCACTACAGTTGCCATCCTCGTCCACGATACCCACATATCGAAGTTTCTCACCCTTAGCTTGGGATTCTAGATACAGGGCCTTGATCGGATCGTCCAACTCCTCAAGCCTTGTAAGGAACTCTTCCAAGGGCAAGCTTTGCAGATGGTCGGGAACTAGGCTCTGGATGGGAATGTTTTCCACCTCAACCTTGAAACCAAGCTCACGGGCTAGGATGACGCTCTTTCGCCCTACATCCATACCAGAGAGGTCATCTCTAGGGTCAGGCTCGGTAAAGCCCATCTCCTTGGCCTCTCGCACCAAGAGGCTGAAAGGCACAGTCCCATCATACTCGTTGAAGAGCCAAGCCAAGGTACCACTTACGATACCCTCAATGCGGTGAATCCTATCCCCTGTCTGCACGAGATCCTTCAAGGTGCAGATGACAGGCAAGCCTGCCCCTACTGTCGTCTCGTAGAGAAACCGTCGCCCTGTACGCAGGCACGTTTCAAACAGAGATTGATAATAGGCATAGGGTTCTGTCCCCGCTTTCTTATTTGGAGTAATGACATGGCTACCCTGCTCCAACCACGTGACATACTGCTGTGCCAGCATCCGGCTGGTGGTGCAGTCGACTATGAGGGAGTGAGGGAAGTAGGTAGCCCCTAT
>CAXYZP010000278.1:0-2798 GCA_964293175.1 uncultured Sphaerochaeta sp. | reverse complement strand
ATAGGTGGTACTCACTTTGGCAATATCAAGAACTCCAGTCCTCAAACGATGCAATTATCTCGGAATAGATCCCTTGGTACTCGGCTATGCCCACAAACCAAGTATTCGAAGACAAAAAGCTACACGCCGTCGCAAACAGAGCGAATATGCTCGGCAACTCATAGAAAAACAAAAGCTACGCTTTATTTATGGCGTATTGGAAAAGCAATTCAAGCTGATCTACAATCGAGCCGAAAAAGCAAGTGGCAATACCGGAGAAAACTTACTCAGGCTTCTTGAACTACGGTTTGATAACATCGTCTACCGCTTGGGACTCTCCTCTACTCGTAAAGAGAGTCGTCAAAGAATTAACCACGGTCACCTCGTATTGAATGGGAGACGAGTTGATATCCCTTCCGTTACCTTGAAGGTGGGAGATGTCATCACAGTACATGATAAGGCCAAACAAGCCCTTACGCTACGTAAACTATCCCAAAACAGAAGCATACCAGCATGGCTACAGTTCGATGAAGTAACGTTCGAGGCAACGGTTGTCTCTCTCCCTACACGAAACGATATTGATTATGAAGTAACAGAATCAGCTGTGGTCGAACTCTATTCGAAGTAAAGAATGGCTTTTTATCTCACCTTCTCTTGCATTGTTTTTCCTCTCTCAGAATCGTTCAAACATGTACGATTTTCGGGTATCGTACCAAAGGAAAGAACAGATGAAAGCGATTATCTATGAGAGGTCCAGAAAGGGTCCTACCCTTGTCCTTCGAGAAGTAAACAAACCTGTCCCTCGCGATCACGAAGTGCTGGTACGCATCCATGCCACTTCGGTGAACGCACTGGATAGCCGCTTGATACAGATGGGGATAGGCATACCAAAAAACAAAATTCTTGGTGCGGATATTGTTGGGATAGTAGAAGAGGTTGGTACATCAGTGACGACCTTCAAACCAGGGGATACAGTGCTTGGTGATATCTCAGGTAGTGGATTGGGCGGGTTCGCAGAATACGTGGCTGTTTCTGAGCATGCGTTGATCGTGAAACCAGCCGGTATACCCGATGATATCGCTGCCGCTATTCCTGTCGCTGCGGTAACGGCCTTGCAGGCCTTACGTGACAAAGCGGATATCAAACCGGGAATGAAGGTGCTTATCTACGGAGCCGGTGGTGGAGTGGGTATGTATGCGGTCCAGCTAGCTTCTTATTTTGGAACACAAGTAACTGCGGTTTGCAGCGCGCACAACACAGCAGTAGTCCGCAGCCTAGGTGCCATTGAGGTTATCGACTATGCTTTTGAGGACATTACAGCCAAGGATCTCCAATTCGACCGAATCATCGCTATCAACGGTTCCCACTCTCTTCTAGCGTATAAACGCATCCTCACGCCAAACGGAATCTTCGTTTTGGTAGGAGGTCCCTTGCGACAGATTTTCACATCGCTTGTATTAGGACCTATCATGTCCTGGGGAAGCAGAAAATTTCGAACATTGGTGGCAAAGCCAAATATCAGAGACTTGGAATTCATCACGGCACTGGTTGCTAGCGGCAAGGTTAGACCGATCATAGACCGAAGGTACCAGTTGGAACAGACGGCGGAAGCCCTACGCTATGTAGGGGCTGGGCACGTGCAGGGGAAAGTGGTTATAACCATATAATCTGCAGTTCAAAAACAGAATATTACAATTCTATGATAGTAGACTGCTAGGTATCTGATTCCAAAAAGCTTTACAGTGCCTTCTCTTACCACATATGGAACTGGAGTCTATTTTACTGGAGGATCCTCATCTCCAACGCTTCTTTATCTAGTATCATAATCTTTCTTCCCTTCCCTAGTTCAATAACACCATCATCCTGCAGTATCTTTAGCCTACGGCTTAGGGTTTCCTGGCTCATTGCCAGAAGGGAGGCAACTGTCCCTTTGGCAACAGGCAGTTGTATGTGATCAGTCCTGGACTTTTGCAGCAATTCTACAAGATATCCTGCTAGGCGTTGTTCAACGGTCCCCTTTACGACACCATGCAACGTAGCGTCACTTTGGGATAGCCTCTTACTAAGCTCTTGGGTAATTTTGAGAGCAATGAGAGGGTACGTAACCAAAAGATCCCTCATCGCATCACCATCGATCATACAAAGTGAACACTCGCCAATCGCTTCTGCAAAATCCTGGATAGGTTCTTTACTGAATAAAGCCAATTCACCGGTGAACTCTCCGGGGGCAAGAATCCGCATGACCTGTTGCTCCCCTTCTGAATCCAGACGATAGATTTTCACCTTCCCGGTATGCACAACAAGTAAATGCCCATTGGCTTCACCTGCATGATATAGTAACTGTCCATTGCTATACGTCCCCTCTCGTGTTATAGCATCCACAGCACCCATTTGTTCAGAATTCAAATCTTGAAACAAAGGAACTATGTGAAGACAACTGTGATGATTGCATTGCATACTATTTTATCCTCTTGTCTAAAGGATAGTATACTTTTTGCGTTTCGCAAACCGTAGGATCCTTGTTGCATTTATAATCACCAACAATACCGAAAGTTCATGCACCAACATTCCAATCGACAGAGTAACCCCACCCAACAGCACTCCGACAAGCAGGACAACGGCCACACCAATGGCAAAAGATATGTTCTGCTTCATATTTCTGAGCGCCATGCGGCTGATCCTGATGGCATCGATGAGGCCGGTGAGCTTTTGCCCGAGAAGGATGACATCGGCTGTTTCCATTGCTACGTCGTTTCCAGTAGCACCGATAGCAATCCCCACATCTGCTGTTGCAAGCGATGGCGCATCATTAATCCCAT
>CAXYZP010000277.1:0-2801 GCA_964293175.1 uncultured Sphaerochaeta sp. | reverse complement strand
GATATTGGAATGTTTGGCGTCCTTACTGACGATGGAGTAGTCACGCTCCTTGTAAAGCATGGCCAGTGGTCGGTGCAGGGCCTGGGCATAGATCTTGTTGCGGGTAATCGCACCGGTATCAGGGGATACGACTACCAAGTCGGGATCGCCGAAGTCAATGATCTTATGCAAGGCGATGAGTGTCTGGTAGGAACCATGGAGATTCTCCAGATGCAGATTCGTAAAGCAGTTTTCGATTTCCCTGCTATGAATATCAAGGGTGATAATCCTATCCACACGCAACATCTCACAAATACGACCAAACATGGCTGCAGTAAGGGCCTCACGACCGCCTTTTTTGTGCTGTCTTGAATAGGGATAGGTGGGAAGCACCAGCGTCACACTCTCTCCACCTGCAAGCGTTATTGCATTGATGGTGGTAAGAAGGAACATCAGGTGGTCATTAACTGTCAGGGGAATGGGCTCATCAGAGCCGGCTACACGTACGGGCTCCATATTGGAAAGGTCATATACAATGAAGACCCGAAGGCCTCTGACCGCATCAAGGATCTCTGCCTTCACTTCCCCATTGGCAAATCTTGTGTATTTTGCCTTGATGGTAAAGTCTGGACACTGAAAGGAACTGGGCCTCTTACTTCTAGGAATACGCTTGTTGTTCAGATCGTCTAACAGAGTGACTGTCTTGAGAATCTCTTCCTCACTCATATTATGCCTTTTTGCAAGGGCAGAAGAGAGTTTTGTATAACGTTCGAGATAGAGACGTCGCAAGTGTTTTACAACCTTGCCGGTAAAGTACTCTGAGCCAGGACCTGAGATGATTCCAAGCTTTTGCGGTTTGATGATACTCATGAGCAAACCATACAGCAACAGGTATGAAAGTTCAATCCATTTTAGGGCATAGAATCTTCTCAACTATCTCTGTTTTGATAATTTAGCTGAACAATATGGCAAAATAGCAAAGAAAACGCCATCAAAAAGAAAACTCTTCAGCCAGCTACTTTACCAAACCAGCACAAACTTGGTACGTTTGTGCTGAAATGAATATATTAATGACCCTGTTTAAGATTGTAGGTAGTCTGGGACTTTTTCTCTATGGGATCAAACTCCTCAGTGAAGGTCTTCAGAAAACTGCCGGTAACAGACTGAAGGCCATTCTTCGGTTAATGACTAAGAACCGTTTTGTCTCGGTTCTAACCGGTATCCTCATCACCATCCTTATCCAGAGTTCCTCAGCGACGACGGTCATGGTGGTTAGTTTTGTGAATGCTGGCCTGATGGATCTTTTCCAAGCAATCGGGGTCATCCTTGGAGCCAACATTGGTACAACCTTCACAGGATGGCTGGTCGCCCTACTCGGCTTCTCAATGGACATCTCCACCCTAGCCCTCGTCGCCATTGCAATAGGCGTGCCGATGATGTTCTCCAAAAAAAGCCATATCCGCGATCTCGCCGATGTAATGCTTGGGTTCGGCCTGCTCTTCCTCGGTTTGAACTTCATGCAAAAGTCCATGCCTGACTTGAGTGGCAACGTGGATGCCCTTGCTTTCCTCAGCACCTTCAACAAGGACTCGCTGTTGATGATCCTGACCTGTGTCCTGATCGGGACAGCAGTAACTGTAGTGGTGCAATCCTCGGCCGCGGCCATGACGATGACCCTTACCATGGCCTACAACGGCTGGCTTGGCGTCACTGCCTCTGCCGCCTTGATCCTGGGCTCGAACATAGGTACCACCATCACTGCCTACCTGGCTTCCATTGGTACAAGCACCACTGCAAAAAGGGCGGCACTAGCGCATATCATCTTCAACGTGCTCGGTAGCGTATTGGCGATCATATTCCTCAAGCCAATACTCCTGGTGGTGAATACCCTGACCCTCAAGGACATCTATTCGCTCTCTCCGGAAGCCCTGGCACAACAGCTACCCCTCTTTTTGGCCATGTTCCATACGGTATTCAACGTAGCCAATACTGTCATTTTCTTCCCCTTTGTCCGCCAGTATGCCCGCCTTATCGAAAGGATGGTCCCTGCCAAGGACGAATATGACGAAGGGACTTATCACTTCAAGTACATCGGTGGTACCTTCATCGACTCCCCTGAGCTCTATATGATCACCATTAGGGTTGAGATCCAGAAAATGGCAAACCTAGCATGCAATATGCTGAACCGCTACCGCGCCATGTTCAACAACCCGGATGTCAATCTTGAAGCAGAAGTAGCCGCCATGAGACATGACGAGGAGTATGCGGACCAGATGCAAGAACAGCTCTCTGACTTTTGCGTACACCTGCTACAGGACTCGCAAACCCCCACTAATGCATCATCGCTTAACTGCCTGATCCGTGTCATGGACGAACTGGAGTCGGTAACTGACAGTTGCTATAACTTGGTTATGCTTGGTCAAAAGCGTTATCAGCAAAACTGGAAATTTGACGAGACCACCGATGTGGAACTTCGCCAATATCAGAACCTGGTCCAGGAGTTCCTCAACTATGTACGCGACCGCATGGACAGGACCCTTACCAAGGCAGAGATGCAAAAAGCCAATGAGTTTGAGGAGCAGATCAACACGTGGAGAACCCATCTGACAAATCTTGTGCAGGGACGTCTCTCCCAAGAGGATGCCGATGTGCGCATGGAGTTGCTCATACTTGAAAAGATTCGTCATCTGGAGCATATCGGGGATTACTGCACAAATATTGCAGAGGCTTACCACCAAGCGGTAAAACATACGCCAATGCTACAAAAGCGTTCGGGCCGGCCAGTTGCGCTAAGGACCAAAGACGATGAAAACACAACAGGG
>CAXYZP010000276.1:0-2804 GCA_964293175.1 uncultured Sphaerochaeta sp. | reverse complement strand
GAGCTCTGCATCAACCTTTTTTTTATTAATCATGCTATATTCTCCGTTTCAAGGGTTATACATACAGGCGGCATAAGCCGCCTGTATCATTTAAAAGGTAAGGCCTAGTTATCGGCTTTCTCTTTGTCCTCGTCCTTGTAACGCATCATATCTGCAAGAGAGTACGTATCACCATCATCATTGTCGTCGTGGATGTACTTGGCAATTTCAGACTGCTGAGAGCGCTTTACCATCTCCTTGATGGAGAGGGAGAGCTTCTGCGTACTGGGATTACACTCTACAACCATTGCAGTGATTGGGTCGCCTACGTTGAACTTCTTCAGAGCTTCATCAGTGAACTCTTCATCGGGACCGATGAGGTTGTACTTGCTGATAAGGCCTTCGATCTCACCGGGAACCTTCACAAAGACACCGAAGTCGGTGACGTTGGTGATGACGCCGCTAATCTGACTGAACTTGGGATAATCTTGTCGTAAAGTCTGCCAAGGATTGCCCTCGAGCTGTTTCACACCAAGACGAATCCGTCTGTTATCAGGTTCTACACGGGTAACAACAACATCAATGACATCACCTTCTGCACAGAAGGAAGCCATGTTCTTGATCTTCTTCGTCCAAGAAATGTCGTCGATATGCAAGAAGCCGTCGATACCATCTTCAAGGTTGATAAAGGCACCACTGTTGGTGATCTTTACAACTGGTTTGGAAAGGGTCATTCCGGTAGGATATCTTGCATCGATGGTGTCCCAAGGATTCTCTTCAAGCTGTTTAAGCCCAAGTGAGACACGTTTCTTGTCCAAGTCATATCCGAGAATCTTTGCTTCGACCACATCACCAACATCCAGCACTTCCTTAGGGTTGTTGATTCTCTTGGTCCAAGAGAGTTCGGAAATATGGGCAAGTCCCTCAATTCCAGGTTCAATCTCAATGAATGCACCAAAGGTTGTAATCTTTGTAACTGGAGCCTTGATGACATCACCTACATTGAACTTGTGTTCGAAGGTTGTCCAAGGGTCTTCCTGCATATGCTTCAGGGAGAGGTTTATCTTCTGAGTCTCTGGATCGATATTGATGAGGCGGAGTTGTACGACCTGTCCCTTCTTTACGAAATCTTTGGGACGGGTGACATGACCCCAGCTCATATCATTAATATGCAAAAGTCCGTCAAAGCCACCAAGGTCGATGAATGCACCAAAGGAAGTGAAAGATTTCACTACGCCTTCAACGACATCGCCGATCTGGACGGTTGAGAAGAACTTCTCTTTGTTCTCTTTAATCTTAAGGTCAAGGTACTCACGTCTGTTCACCACGCTCTTGAGCTTGGTGCCACCATGGAACTTGTCAATGATGAAGTAATCGGAAATTCCGATCATCGTCTCTGGGTCTTCAACACGTACGACATCAGCTTTAGACAGAGGGCAGAAACCCTTGTACTCACCACCGAGGTCAACTTCAAACCCACCCTTGATAACCTTGTCAAACTTACCCAACACGGGAGATCGGGTTTCAGCTGCAGCTTTCAATTCATCCGTACGTTCCTTAAAGTCTGCACGTTTCTTTGAAACTATAATCTGACCGCCCTTCCCTTCCTTGCTGATGATGACAACCTTTACTTCGTCGCCAACTTCTGGAACCGATGGGAATTCATCGAGAGAGATGCGTCCCTCACTCTTGTAACCGACATCCACAAACACAAACTCGTTGTTTACCTGGACAACAGTACCGGTCACGAGCTGACCGTCTTCGATTCCATCAAGAGATTTAAGATACTCCTCCTGCAGTAAATTCTGCATTCTGGTCTTTTTTTCATCCAATTCTTGTTCTTCAGCCACTTGATTTCTCCTGATCCTAAATTTACCTATTTGCTTCGCTTTTGAGCGCAAAAATAGCAGATAATACTTTCTCACATACTTGACCTATAGTCAAGTACGATGTATCGATGTACAGGGCATCTTCAGCAATTCTTAGTGCCCCAAATTCTTTGTCCTTGTCGATGAAGTCACGCTCAATAATCTGCTTGAGCACTGACTCATAACTCTGTGATCCTGGATGTTGCTTGAACCTGCGTTCGGCTCGAACCTCTGGTGTTGCGTCAAAGTAACACTTGAGTTCTGCGTTAGGAAAAACCACGGTGGTTATATCCCTTCCCTCAATAACAACATCAAGATCCTTGGCGATATGGCGTAGCTGTGCATCGACATGTTTCCTTAGGTGTGGATTTGCTGAAACCTGAGCTACAACCTTGTCTACTTCAGGGGTATGCAGCTTGTCTTCTACACTAGTACCATTAATGCAAATCAAGCTATCTTCAACAGTTAGAGATGTCTTCTTTGCAGTAGCTAGGACAGATTCCTGGTCAAAGGGATCCTTGCCTGCCTTCAGGTGGGCATAGGTGTATGCCCGGTAGAATGAACCTGAATTGAGGTAGTAGAAATCGCACTTGTCTGCGATCATCTTTGCAATGGAGCTTTTACCCACACCAGCGGGTCCGTCGATGGCAACGACCATTATCTAGATCTCCCTTTCCTTGGGTTTTCAGTAGCACCTGTAAGCATGGTTTGTATCTCAGAAGCGGTAACCTGACGGAACTGTCCGATAGGAAGATCACTCAGTTCGAGGTTGCCAATCCTTACCCTAATTAGCTGTTTTACATCATAGCCAAAATAACTAAAGATTTTTCTTATTTCCCTATTTTTTCCCTCAGTGAGGATAATTCGCACCCATCTCTTGGAAAGGATTTCAAAGCGTATTATCCTGTATGGCTGGGGTATAGCGATGTTAATGCCCTTATGCGCGTCTTCACGATC
>CAXYZP010000275.1:0-2807 GCA_964293175.1 uncultured Sphaerochaeta sp. | reverse complement strand
TCTACCATGTCCAGAATAGGTAAAGATGGTTAGGTCATTTTCCTTGACATCCCCGATATCTTTTTTCAAACCGATAAGTATGTTTTTGATATTTGACTTGGAAGGATATAGGGCATTTGAAGGTGATACTTCTTTTTCTTTTTGTAACATAAGGTATGGGAAACCTGTTTTTTTTGCTCTGGTAATTACTGCTGCAAGGGCTTTATGCAGCTCCTCTGCATCATTGATAGTACCTTCAAGATCATCAATTTTGGCATCATCAGGATCAAGACTAGATGTTCCATTGTTTTTATAGTCTATTCCCACATTAATGTAATACACATCTCCCTTTACAGGCTCTTCAGTGAAGAGCTCACAGGATGTGAAGAAGAGGATACTTACCACTGTTAAGAGCAAGAGGAGTTTTTTCATAGCTTCACCTGCTTTTCATGTGGCGCGAGGGTATAGCGTAGGCCTACCCCAAGCATAGGAGCCGTAATCTCCTTTCTCAGGTGAATGGTAATAGGAATGGTTATGTCAATGGCATGCATCTCTGTCTGCATGACCCTGAAAAGGGGCCCTACCTGCAATGAGTAGGAGATGAAAGCCTCTTTGATAGTCCTGTAATAGTTTGCTTCACTACTTATGCTGGTGAACAGTCCCACTACCTTGTTGAACTGGTAGGCGCCTCGTACTCTGAGGCCCACAGAGTTGAAGCCTCGACCTTGGTAGTTTCCGAAAGGTATGGACGGGGTGACAAACATCGTATGTAGATCAAGGCCAATTGAAAATCTTTCTGTTTCATACCCTAGTAATCCAATCGCAATTGCTGTTGCATTGCTACTTCGGAAAGGGATTTCGTCATCAAAATGGGGAATGGACGGGTAGTAGGAGTCTGAGAGATCGAGCGCGTAAACAACCTTTCCGCTTGACCAAAGGGAATGTATTGTAATGAGAAGCAAGGCTAGGAAGACCAAAAACGTTCGTCTCATACCTTTAGTATACAGATAAGAGACTAATGTTCTATTCCCTACCTAGGGTATATTCGCTAAATACTGACCAATTGTCCGTTGAGGAACTCTCTTACCAGTCCAATACGGACTGAGAGCCTAACAATCTCAGATCGTGGCCTGTCAGATGTATGTGCAATGATAGGGTGGCCTTCCCAGAGAAGGGTGACCCTAAAGTGGTTTCCTTGGAACTCACAGCCGACCACCTGAGCGTCCTTGAACTCCATATGGGGGAAAAACTCAGGCAGGGGCAGATTTCCGTCATCCTGAATAGTGACATGTTCAGGACGGAAGAAGATAGTATGCTCGCCTTCCAGAGGTTTGAAGACTTCTTTGGTCATCCCTGGTTGGACAGTCAAGTTCCGGGGGATCAAACTATAGGGCAGGGTGTTCCCTTCACCCATGAAGGATGCGACAAAGAGCGAGTTAGGCTTGTGGTAGATATCTTCCCCTGTTCCTATCTGGCTAACCTTTCCTTCCTGCATAACTATAATGGTATCAGCAATAGCAAGGGCCTCTTCCTGGTCATGGGTCACATACAAGGTGGTGATGCCCGTCTCTTCGTGAATTCGTCGTATTTCGGTGCGTAGGTGTTTGCGTAGCTTGGCATCAAGCGCTGACAACGGTTCATCCAGCAATAGCAGCTGTGGCTTGGAAGCGAGAGCGCGTGCCAAGGCAACGCGCTGTCGCTCTCCTCCGGAAAGCTCTTGGGGTTTGCGCTTCTGATACCCAGCTAGGGATACTAGGGCGAGCAGACGTTTCACCTCGGCTATGCGTTGGGCTTTAGGTATGCGTCTGAGCTTCATGGGGTAGGCTATGTTCTGGTCTACACTCATATGCGGGAAGAGAGCATAGTCCTGAAATACCATGGCTATATGTCGTTCATGTACCGCTTCGTTGATGATATTCTTTCCATTGAGGAAGATGTTTCCCTCCTCTGGAGTTATCAGGCCAGCGATAAGTTGCAGTGTAGTGCTCTTACCACAACCCGAGGGGCCGATGATACAGGCAAGTTCCCCTTCCTTGACGGAAAAGGAAGCATCGAGTGCGAAGTCCGCATAGGACGCTTTCATGGTACAGGTAAGACCCTTATCGGCCATTGTTTTCTCCCTTTGCCAGTTCACTGACGAGAAATACTATGCTGCATACAAGAATGAGGACACTTCCCAGGGCACATGCCCCTTGAAAGTTATAGGAGCCTATGAGGCGATACATACTTATAGGCAGGGTGATGATGGCGCTGTTCGCCAAGGTGAGTGTTGCCGTGATCTCCCCCATGCTGAGGGCGAATGCGAACATTCCTCCTGTAAACAATGCCCCCTTGAGCAAGGGTATTTCAATCAAGAAGAAGGTGCGCAAAGGGCTTGCTCCCAAGGTGAGAGAGCTCTGGATATAGGAAAGGGGCATCTTGCGATACTCAGGAAGTATCGTCCTCAGTACAAATGGGATGGCTATGACCATGTGGGCAAGCACTACAAGCGTATAGCCCACCGATACCCCACCACGGATCTTGTTGGCGATTAGGAAGTAGCCGAGACCAATGATGACTGAGCTGACTGTCATAGGAAGCATCCCAAACAGTTCCAAGGCTGATGAGGCAAAGCCTTTCTTGCGGATAGCTGTAGCCAAAGTAAGGGCAATGGGGACTGTTACGATAGCTACCAAGGCGGCTATAAGCAGGCTGTTAGTCAGAGCCTGTAGTGCTGAACCCATATGTCCTGTGCCCCTCTCGAGGGCAAAGAGTTGGCGGTACCATTTGAAACTGAAGCTTTCAGAGCCCGAACGCGTAGCGGATGCCATGAAGGATCGCACTACAAT
>CAXYZP010000274.1:0-2816 GCA_964293175.1 uncultured Sphaerochaeta sp. | reverse complement strand
TAGCCATCATCTCCAAAAAACGTGGGTACAAACCTAGCCGCGAGAAACGAGCTGGTCCTAAGGAAATTTTCAAACAAGGCATAGACTCCATTTGGGCACTGCTGTTTCCTTTCGGTATCATCATGGGTCTTCGCGTTGGCATCTTCACCCCCTCTGAAGCTGGGGCCGTGGCAGTCTTCTACTGTATCTTCGTCGGAAAATTCATCTACAAGGAACTAGGGAAGGAACACATCATCCCTGTCTTGAAAGAGACCATCCTGGGAACCAGTTCCGTTGTCCTCATCATCGTATCGGCCTCTGTCTTTGGCTACTACCTAAACTGGGAGCAGATTCCTCAGCATCTGACATCTATGCTCCTCAATCTTACCCAAAGCAAGTACATCATGCTGATGATCATCAACGTCCTTTTCCTGGTTATGGGTATGTTCCTCGAAGGAGGAGCGGCCTTGATAATCCTAGCTCCTCTGTTGGTACCTGTGGTGACCCAACTCGGAGTAGATCCCATCCACTTCGGCCTGATCTGTATTGTCAATATCATGATCGGTGGTATCACCCCACCCTTTGGATCCATGATGTTCACCTGTTGTAGTATCACAGGGTGTGAACTGCAGGACTTTGCAAAGGAAGCCATTCCTTTCATCATTGCCTTGCTGGTTGCCCTTATCCTGGTCACCTACATTCCTATCATTACCCTCATACTGCCTAATTTGCTCTATGGGGTAGCGTAACAGCAACAAAGAAGGAGTTACATAACATGAAAGTATATGCACATAGAGGGTATAGCGGCGCCTACCCAGAAAACACCATGCTGGCATTCATACAAGCACAGGAAGCAGGCAGCGATGGCATCGAACTCGATGTCCAGCTCACCTGCGATGGTGAAGTAGTTGTCATCCATGATGAAACAGTCGACCGGACCACCGACGGTAAGGGCCGGGTCTGTGACTATACCCTCTTAGAGTTGCAAAAACTCAACGCTTCCGTTCATTTTCCCCACAAGAGCAAGTTTGAACACATCCCTACCTTTGAAGAGTATTGCTCTTGGGTGAAGACAACCGAGCAGATAACCAACATTGAGTTGAAGACAAGCATCATCTACTACAAGGAACTAGAAAAGAAGACTCTTGCCATCCTCAAGGCACATGGTTTGGAAAAGCAGGTATTCTTCTCATCCTTCAACCTTCTCTCCATAGCAAATGCCAAGGCTCTCGATGAGAGCATCCCCTGTGGAGTCCTGGTCCCTGAATCCGGCTTGGTCAATGCAGGATATTTTTGCGACAAGTTTGGCTTTGAGTCATTCCATCCCAACTTCTGCAATGTAAGCAAAGAATCTGTCGCCGAATGTAAGGAGCATGGGATTAAGACAAACGTATGGACAGTTAATTCCATGGGTCAGCTTGAGACATGCTATGAGTGGGGTTGTGACGGAGTCTTTACCAACTACCCGTCTGTCTGCAAAGAGTGGATACAAAGTAAAAGCAGATAGTCTGGAAGAAAATACAGCAAGAACAAGAACAAGAAAATATATAGTACAAGCAAGAGGCAAAGACTCAAAATCTTTGCCTCCTACTTATATAAAAAGCAACCAAGCCTTCCTGTATGTACAGAAAGGCTTGGTATCTATGAAACTCTGCTAAGCAAAGACAAAGGCGTTATTTGCCTACATCCCTACCAAGTGAGATCTTATCAGTCGTAAAATTCTCAACGCTACGCTTCTTCTCGAAGAACTTGGGCATCTGGGAGACCAGGCCTGCCTTCGTATAGAACACATCGTCCTTGGACAGAGGAAGCTGCACAGGGGCCTTCATGACTGAAGACTTGTAAGTGGCCATAATAAGCTCAATGGTCTTTCTCCCCTCTTCTCCGGTTACCAACAAGGTCTCTTCGCCATCGATGGAACGGATGAAGTTACTGATTTGGGCAGGGTGACCTTCAACTTCCAATTCGGAGAGAGAATCATAGTAGGCTTGTACTGAAGCCTTTGTCTCTGCATCCTCCATAGGGAAGCCATTTTCAAGTTCCTTGTTGGCTTGCACCGACCAGGGAATTGAGACCTTCGCCTTATCTCCGGTAAAAACCATAGATTGCTCTTCCCCATGCATCAGCAGAGTTGCTGTCAGTTGGGCCATTTTGTCCGGATAGCGGAAAATCGCCATGGAAAGATCCTCACTCTCGCTATTGCTATGCACCATATTGGTAATTACAGCGGTGACTTCTGTCGGCATGCCGATCATCCACTGCATCAGATCAAGATGGTGAGTTGCATGGCTGGTGGTGCATCCACCACTCTCATTCTCCCAGGTCCCTCTCCACCAAAGATCGTAATAACTTTGTCCCCTCCACCAATAGGAGTTGATATTCGCATACCGGATAGGACCGGCCTGTCCGCTATCGAGGAGTTGCTTCATCTTCATCATGGGAGTCATGAATCTGTTCTGACAAACAATCGAAAGGAGTTTTCCGTTCTTCTTGCCCGCTTCAATCATGAGGTCGCACTCTTCCAAGCTGGTTGCCATAGGCTTCTCCACCAACGTATGCTTTCCAGCATTGAGGGCGTCTATGGCGACCTGCGCATGAAGGCCGGGAGGAAGGCAGATAGAGACGATATCAGCATCGCCTAGGGCAAGAGCCTCCTTATAGTCCTTGTAGGCTACAGCCCCCTCTAGAGCCATCTCAGCGATCAGATTCTCAGCTTTCTCTACAAACAGATCACAAAGAGCTACGATACGGCAATCGCCAATACTCTTATACGCTTCGATATGCACCCGTGCGATAGCACCGGTACCTATAATTATAATTCCATGTTTAGCCATTTT
>CAXYZP010000273.1:0-2820 GCA_964293175.1 uncultured Sphaerochaeta sp. | reverse complement strand
CAGGTTCCTTAAAGGAGAATGATTTGATGACTCCTGTAACCAGGATAAAAGCGATGACGATCATGAAAATGATCCCTACAGGTCGACCGAGCAAAGGAACAATCGATCCTTGGCCCATCATCAGAGCCTGACGGAAATTCAAGTCAGCTGTAGGTCCTAAGATTAGACCCAATACCAGGGGAGCCATCGGGTACTTCATCTTTCGAAGGAGATAACCAATAACACCGAAGATCAGCATCACCTTGATGTCAAAGATATTCACGTTGCCTGCATAGGCACCGATGACTGTCATAGGGACGATGATCGGCATGAGAATCTTCCTGTTGATCTTCAAGAGCTTGACCATAGGTTTGGTGATAAGAAGTCCAACCACCAACATGCAGACGGCAGAGAAAAAGAGCGTCACCCCCGTCTCATATAAGAATGTAGGGTTCTGTATCGCCAACATCGGCCCTGGCTTGATGCCATGCAACCAGATAGCAGCTAGGAACATGGCAGCTTGAGGGCTACCCGGAATTGCTAACGTAAGCAACGGAATCATGGCACCTGGTATACAGGCATTGTTAGCTGTCTCAGCACAAGCAAGACCTTCATAGGAACCCTTCCCAAACAGATGTTTTTTCTTACTTCGTCTCTTTCCCACATCATAGGAAACCCATGCTGCGATATCCTCACCAGCGCCAGGGATGGCGCCAATGGCAGAACCAATGAACGAAGAGCGAATGGTCGCCTTCCAAACCTCTTTGAATATTTTCTTATCTGGCATTACCGATCCCAAGTCCTCTTCCATGGTGTATGGAATACTTTCTTGCAAGACTGTAAGGATTTCTGAAATACCAAATACACCTATCAGGGCAGGAATCAATTGAATTCCTCCCATAAGGTTGGGAATTCCAAAGGTAAAGCGCGAATAGGAGTAGATAGGATCTAAACCTATCATAGCGGCAAAAAAACCAATGAACCCGATAATCCAACCTTTAAGCGGTGTACTATCGGTCGATAGGCTACCACAGATCATGATACCGAACACGGCAAGAAGAAAATATTCCCATTTACCAAACTTCAAGGCCACTGAGTAGATCAGGGGTGTAAAAAATAGTAGGACCAACACAGAAATAGTGACGCCAATAAAGCTGGACACAATTCCGGTTGCAATTGCCTTACCGCCCTCACCACGCTTGGCAAGCACAAAGCCATCCAAGGCTGTTGCAGCGGCAGCAGGCGTACCGGGTATGTTGATCATGATGGCAGAGTAACAGCCTCCCATGATGGCACCTACATATACACTTAAGAGAAACGCAACAGCGTAGCCTAGTTTCATGGTGTAGGTAACGTTAATAAGGAGGGCCAGAGCCATAGTCCCGGTAAGGCCGGGGATTGCCCCAACTACGATTCCCATAGTTGTAGCAAGCAGTATAATCAGCAGGGTCATGGGACTGGAAACTGTTCCAATGGAAGTCCACAACAACCCCATTTGAGATGCAAAGGATGTCATCATATTATTCTCCGATCACTTATCTTGGTAGAGGGATTCTAAATCCATACTTGAACACGATACTAATCGCTAGACTAGCAACTACTGAGATTATTAATGCTAACCACCATTTGGTAGACTTGATGTAAAGCATTGTCAAAAACAGATAGATGGATGTTGCAACAGCGAAGTTAATTCTTCCGATTAGGATATAGACATATGCAAACATCAAACCAAGAATAATTAGTACGCGAATTGTCATATCATTTTTTAAAAATCCTATCAGGCTAGATTTTGAAAAAGCGACTTTTACAGTTGAAAATCCAACTTTTTTCAGGGCAGGAAATAGTAAAGCGGCCCCTAACAGCACAAAAATACAACCAAGGATTAAAGGAAAAAGTCCAGGAGCATCAAGAAAATTCCTAAAGACCTTCATTCCTAAGGCCACTATCGCAATTGCAACACCAACAGCCATGAGCAAAAAACCCATGATGATGTCGCCAGTCAAATCCTTCTCTTTTTCCATACATAATTCCTTATATTAATGGATCGCACATAGATAATGCTGATTCTTCAAGAACGCACAGTTCCCGAAGAATCAACGATTAACACCTATTTTTTGATCTTTTTCTTCTCAACTGCCCAATCAAAGTCTTCCATCCGAGGAATTCCCAATGTAGCAGGGGAGATCTGAACCAGACCAGCATCATACTGAGTCCAAGCATATCCAGAAGTAGCAATTGCCATGAAACGGTCAGCATCTTCGCCAGTATAGGCAACAATGTTGAAAGCCATGTCAGCAGCATATTTCTTGACAGCAGGAGTTGAGAGTGCATAGTTGAATGCCTCAGTCAGCTTATCAAGAATATTCTGTGGAACATCTCTGGGGATCATGATCGGCCAGGTCTCACAAAGCTGAGGAACGGTTTCACTGCCAGCAAGCACGCTTGTGATTGAAGGGATGACTGTTCCATTGTCCAACACCCAAGGGTCTGCAGTGGTAACACAGAGCACCTTGACCTGGTTCGCATTTGCAAGGTCTATCAGGGAAGAGAAGGATCCGATTCCTGCTACTGAATCACCTGCGATGATGGAGATACCTACGTCTCTACAGGCACCAAGGGTTGTGTAGTTAGGGGTAGGAACACCAGCAATCTTGAGGATGGCTTCAATCTGCACGTGAGGTCCGTTTCCAAAAGAACCAATTGCAAAGTTAGGCTTGCCTTGTGAAAGGAACTCCAAGAGTTCATCAAGGGTGTTGATGTCAGATTTGACAGGAACGATAATTGCAGCAGGACCACTATAAGGGTGGAAAGATGCCCAATCAGCCCATGTGGACTTGCTTG
>CAXYZP010000272.1:0-2825 GCA_964293175.1 uncultured Sphaerochaeta sp. | reverse complement strand
GTGGATAGTAGAGGTTTTCCTTACTAATGTCGGTGCTGGAGAAATCCATCAGAAGGGGGCTCATTGCCATTTTGTCATAGGTTTTGTCCCGCATATGCATCTTTCCATCCCGTATGAATGGCTTGACTGGTTTGGGAGCTTCTTCCTCATGGGAGGCAAATTTGTCCATTAGATCATCTTCCATCATGGCCAATGTCTGCCCGATGGGTTTGTCGAAGGTCGTGAGCGTGTTTGTGATCCTATCAAGCATCAAAGAACCCTTACGGTTTTTGTTGGTGAAAATATAGCTTGGGGAGAATGCTCCGCTGGTGATGAGGTCTGGGATACCACTGTCTAGGGAAGCGAAAAAAGAGAGCAGGTTCGGATGTTCAATATTCATGACGTGAAAGTGCTGGTCAAAGAAATAATTCATATCAACCTCCTGTTTTACAGTGTTAGCAATCCAGGGCAGAGGGGTTATTCTCTGCCCTGGAGTAGTCTGGTTTACATTCCCATCTTTTTCTTCATCTTTGCCCACGAGTCTTTGAGGGTGACAGTCCTGTTAAACACAAGCTTGCCATCCTTGCCCCCTGTGTTTTCAAGACAGAAGTATCCGTTTCTGATGAACTGCAGATAGTCTCCGACCTTTGCATTGAGAATCTCAGGTTCTGCCTTTGCATCAGGGACAACCACCAAGGAGTCAGGGTTAATGTCATCAAGGTAGTTTCCTGTTGCCTTGCCAGGGTTCTCGGTAAGGAAAAGCTTGTCATATAGTCTAGCCTCAATGGTGACACCCTCAGTAGCGCTTACCCAGTGACTGGTTCCCCTGACTTTTCTCAGGTCTGGTGTAGTTCCTCCTCTGGAAAGAGGATCATAGGTGCAGTGCACTTCCAGGACATTGCCTTGGTCGTCCTTCACCACAGAGTCTGCTGTGATGTAATAGGCATACTTCAGGCGGATCTCGTTTCCGGGATAGAGGCGATGATATTTCTTCGGAGGAACTTCCATGAAGTCTTCCCGCTCGATATACAACTCTCGTCCAAAAGGAATCTGGTGGGTTGCAGAATCGGGGTCTTCGGGATTGTTCACAGCTTCAAAATACTCAATCTTGTCTGCTGGATAGTTATCGATGATCACCTTGATGGGGTCGAGGACGACCATAAGCCTTTCGGCACGTTTGTTCAGGTCTTCGCGGACGCAGAACTCCATCAGAGAGTAGTCGACCACCCCTTCAACCTTAGCAACACCAACACGGTTGATGAAATCCTTCATGGATTCAGGTGAATATCCGCGCCTGCGGATTCCACTTATGGTAGGCATCCTCGGGTCATCCCAGCCGGTTACGATACCCAGTTGAACCAGATTGAGAAGCCGTCTCTTGCTCATGATCAGATAATTGATGTTTAGGCGAGCGAACTCATACTGGTGCGGAGTGTGCTCGATACCATCGATAGATGTGGCCCAGTCATAGGCCGGACGGTGGTCTTCAAACTCGAGGGTGCAGATGGAGTGGGTGATGCCCTCTAGGGCATCGCTGATGGGGTGGGTGAAGTCATACATCGGATAGATGCACCACTTGTCCCCAGTTCTGAGATGATGGGCAAACTTTATGCGGTAGAGAGCTGGGTCACGCATGTTGATATTAGGGCTGCTCATGTCGATCTTAGCTCTGAGGATATGAGTGCCTTCTGCATGCTTGCCCTGGCGCATCTCTTCAAACAGCTTGAGGTTTTCTTCGATGCTACGATCCCTGTATGGACTGTTCTTTCCTGCTTGGGTAAGGGTACCCCGGTACTCCCGCATCTCTTCAGCGGAGAGGGAGTCGACAAATGCCTTGCCCTCTTCTATCAGGCGGACTGCGATCTCATAGAGGTTCTGGTAGTAGTCTGAAGCATAGTACTCATGCACTCCCCAGTCAAAACCAAGCCATGTCAAATCTTCCTTGATGGCATTGATATATTCCTGTTCTTCTTTTTCTGGGTTTGTGTCATCCAGACGGAGGTGACAACGTCCGCCATACTTATCAGCCAGGCCAAAGTTGATGCAGATGGACTTGATGTGTCCTATATGCAGATAGCCATTCGGCTCGGGTGGGAATCGTGTGACGATGGTTCCATCGGGAACCCGATTATTGGCGAGGTCATCCTCTATGATGCGTTCCAAAAAATTCATTGAAACCTTTTCCTTGACCTCTAGATCATCTCTTTCTTGCATGTAATGTCCTTCCTTGTACCCTTTCAAAGGGGCGTGATGTGAAGATGGTCAATCGTATCATATCAGAGTGGGTTATACGAGTGGATGTGGCTTTAGTAATTCGCTTTTACTATAGCGAAGGCTGTGCATGCCGGCTTCAAAGGAAGTGTTCGTATAATTCGAAAAGAATACTCCGAAACTAACAGAGCCTTCCATACCGGGGATCGTAGTGTTAGAGACCCATGCTATTTCTTTTCCGGTAGGGAGAGCGTAGCCTATGCTAACCTGTGAACCCTTGCGTTCAATATGCCATTGTACTGTTTTGTCACTGGTTGGAAGAGGAACTTGTGTCGTTGTCTTGTGGGAGCGCACCGAGCTTTCGATGTGGAGGTTTGTCGTTGATCTTCCGACACTTGTATAGCTCTCTTCTGTGTGGTAGAGACATACACCACAGAGCCCCCCTTCCGGGGCCACTGTGGTTGTTAATTGTAGGATAAAGTCCTCATCACTTACTGCCAGCACAAGAGGGCCTTCAGGGAGGCAGAGGTTGCCTACGACTGTAAGGGATAGCTCCTTATAGGTCTTTTCCCACTGCTGTGGTTTACCCAGCCAGCGGAAATCTTTCATGGTCACTTTTTTCATGCCCCCAGTAT
>CAXYZP010000271.1:0-2827 GCA_964293175.1 uncultured Sphaerochaeta sp. | reverse complement strand
GCACGATGAATCTGCTTATCAATATACATAAGCTTTAGAGCATAAAAGTATCTCTATAAGTTATCTTGTAAAACTCACATTTTCATCAATGATATGATTGATGTCCTGTTTGAGCTTGTAAGCGAACTGGTCCATGGCGGTAACGTCATTGGGCAGTTTGTCTCCATCTTCACAAAACAGGGTCCAGCAAGGGACATCAAGAGCTGCGCTGATCTTCTCAATGGTAGCAAAGGAAGGAGCCTTCCTTGAGGTTTCGATTTCAGTCACAAAAGACGTGGAAACACCAATCTTTTCAGCAAGCTGAGCTTGTGTCAAAGCAAGTTTTCGGCGTCGCTCTTTCAAGTTCCTCGCAAAGATGTCCTGTAAATTGTAAGTTCTAGCCATGTTGTACTCCTCTTTCAGTAATCACTATATATTAGCTACTAAACGTGTTTAGTAAAACTTTATTATCTAAGTATGTCATTACCTCACTTATAATTTAGACACGAAAATGCGTATTAGGCAAGAGTTCGTCCGACTATTTTTCATGGTTTTTAGACAATACTACTGTTTTGGAGCGTAATGATCGAATTCCATGGAAAATGTTCCTCTTCCTTGCGTTGCAGACCTAAGTATCGTCGAATAGCCAAAAAGATGCGCTAATGGTGCTTGTGCATGGATATACTCACCACTTGGTCTGCTTTCAATGCTGTTTACCAGACCGCTTCTGCTGGTGAGGCTGGAGATGGCTTCCCCTACAAAAAGGGAAGGAACGGCGATGGTTACGTTCATGATCGGCTCCATAAGAACAGGACTTGCACTCTGAGCCACCTTATCAAAGCACATTGCCCCACAAGCTTCAAAAGCAAACTCAGAAGCGGTCAGTTCATTGTACTCGATCGAATTCACTTCCACTTCCAGATCACAGACTTCGTAGCCCATCTGGATACCTCCCTTAAAGGAGTTGGTTATGCCACGCATTACTGCTTCGGTATATATCTCGGGTATGCCCCTGGTCTTTGCAGAATTGAGATAGTTCGTCCCGCTTCCCCGACTCAAGGGGCGTACGGTGATACCGATGCCTGCGGTATTCTCCTTACCTGCAATGATTTTTGAGAAATGCTCCGATCCGCTTGCTTCCTTGGTGATGGATTCACGGTAGGTAACTTGAGGTTTTCCTACCCGTGCCTGGATCTTCATCTCCTTGGTAAGGCGGGTGACCAGTACATCGAGATGCAATTCTCCCATACCACTTATGATGAGCTGACCTGTCTCTACATCGTCACGATGGGTAAAGGTAGGGTCTTCCTGGCTGAGGATGGCAAGGGCGGAACGCAATTTATCCCCATCGCTGAGGGTGTTGGGCTCTATAGCCACAGAGATTACCGGGGTGGGGAAGGTCATCTCCTCAAGCAGGATCTGGGCACCTTCGCTACCGATGGTGTCCCCTGTCCTGCCTTCCTTGAAGCCAACTATCACCCCAATGTCTCCAGCCTCAAGCTCGCTGAGCTCTTCGGGGCGGTTGGCATGCATACGCATGATCCTGTTGACCCGTTCACGTTTCTTTTTGCTTATGTTCATGATGGTGGTACCCTTGCGTATGGTCCCATTATATACACGAACATAGCTGAGCGGCCCTGCCTCCCTATCTACCTGAATCTTGAAGATAAGGGCCAGAGGAGGTTTTTCCTTGTCATAGATAACTTCTACATTATCGCCTGACTTCTGGTTGATGCCGACTAAAGGAGGGACTTCTGAAGGGGAGGGAAGCAACTCGATGACTCCGTCCAGCAAGGACTGCACCCCGATGTCCTTCAATGAGGACCCTACAAAGACAGGGAGGGCCTTTCTTGCAATGGTCGCCTTCTTCAAGGTCGCCATGATAAGGGGCAGGGGAATATCTTCACCCTCAAAGTAGAGTTCGGTTATCTCATCACTGAAGGAGGCTACGCTGTCTATGAGCCTTTCTCTCCACTGTGTAGCCTCGTCAGCCATGGCAGGGGGAATCTCATTCTCCACGATGGTCTTTCCCTGGTCACCAGTATCGTAGGTTATGAACTTCATGGTCATCAGGTTGATAATGCCCTTGAATTGGTTTTCTGCGCCCACGGGCAGGAATAGGGGGATGGGATTGGCACCGAGCTTCACGCTCAGTTCCTTGAGGGACTCCTCAAAATTGGCCCCGAGACGGTCCATCTTGTTGATGAAGGCAATGCGGGGAACCTTATAGGTATCGGCTTGCCTGTACACAGTCTCTGACTGGGGTTCGACCCCCCCTACGGCACAGATGACCATCACCGCTCCGTCGAGCACCCTTAGCGAGCGTTCGACCTCGGCTGTGAAGTCCACATGTCCGGGGGTATCGATGATATTGACCTGATAATCTTTCCAGAAACAGGTGGTAGCGGCGCTAGCGATGGTAATGCCCCTATCTTGTTCTTGAGCCATGAAGTCCATTGTGGCTTCACCGTTATCGACCTCACCAATGCGATGATTTTCCCCTGTGTAGAAGAGGATTCTCTCCGTGGTTGTGGTCTTGCCAGCATCAATGTGTGCCATAATTCCAATATTTCTAGTCAGTTTCTCATTCATAGTTTCTATCCTTCAACAATCTGTGCTAATATATCACATGTAGACAGGTTAATCAACGCGACGGATTACCTAAAAGAATGCGTAATGAGTTCAGTATTGCAAGGAAAGCCACACCCACATCAGCGAAAACTGCCCACCACATGGGGGAGAATCCCAAGGCACCCAGGGCGAGAGTTATCAGTTTTATCCCAAGTGCAAATGTAATGTTCTGTACCACGATTTTTCGTGTTTTCTTTGCAATGCGCAGGGCCATCGG
>CAXYZP010000270.1:0-2832 GCA_964293175.1 uncultured Sphaerochaeta sp. | reverse complement strand
TCTCAGAGACAGAAGAGAGTCAATTTTCACCTCCTAACCACTCAGGATTCTCCCCCAGACCTACGTATGATGCTCCTCATTCCCAGAATTTCGGATCTTCCTCCCACGAAAAGGGATACTCCTACTCCCAGCAGAACAAACCTTCCGACCCCCTATGGTTCCAGAAGGCAAAAGAAGCACTTGCAGAGAACAAGATGGAAACATCGCGCAGAAGCGAAGAGGTCGATATCTGGGCCGAACAGACTCAAGAGGAAAGCTTTACCTATTTAGGTCAGGCCTTCAATCTATTCTTGCTAGCGCAAAAGGGCGATGATCTCTTTCTCGTTGATCAGCATGCGGCCCACGAGCGCATTCTCTTTGATGCGGTCAGACTCCGTAAAGAGGTCCAGGCCCTGATGATACCTGTAGAATTTGAAGTGGAGAGGGACGTAGACACCTACCTGCAGGAAAGATTGGATGTCTATCTGAACTTAGGTATAAAACTAGAAAGAAAAGAAGCTCTGCAATGGCAGCTGCTTGCCATACCTGCAATGTACAAATCCATAGAGAAAGAAGTTGTCTCCTTTATCCAGGCTCATGCTGGCGATGCCAAAGAGATTGAGAAAGGCCTGTATGCCATAGTAGCCTGTCATGCGGCCATAAAGGGTGGAGACAGCGTTGACCGTACGACTGCAATTGAACTGCTCAAGAAAGTATTTGCCTTGGAGGAGCCCACCTGTCCGCACGGGAGGACCTTTGTAGTAAGACTGAACAAGGATGAGCTTGCGAGGGCTGTAGGGAGGACCTAGAGCTCATACCAGGCTATATGGCTCAGCTTGGAAGGCTCATCGTACCAAGAGAGAACAACAAAGCGGGCCTTTTCCCATTTTGGATAGAGGCTACCGAGAGATATGGTCTGTTCTGTGGTGAGGGTGGAATACAGAATAGCCCTGTTTTCATCAAGTATCTGAATGGAACACTCCTTGACGCTTTCGTCCAAGACAAGATTGCCCTCCACTCCATCGAGGAGATGCTGATACGTGTGAGCTTCTGAGCCTTTCTCAAGCATAAAGGGTTCTGTTATGGTACGCCCGTCATCTTTAAGGATACGAAGTTCCCATTCCCCCCTAGGCAGCGGCAGACGTTGGCCAAGGCTGAGACCTGCTTTCCCATAGTAGCCTTGGTCGGCTACTATCTTTTTCTTTGCTGGGAATAGCCAGGTGTTCAGCCTATCAGGGGAAGTGACCTCCATCTGAAGGATGGCATCCTCTTCACTCTCGATAAATATACTCAAACTCTCATACCTAGAAATAAGAGAGCCTTCAGTATCATAATGGGAAACACGACTGACTGCAGCATGTGTTCCCATAAGAGTGAATGAAGGCCGTGCACAGGAAAAGAAAAGTAAAAAGGCTACGATTACAACACCTGAAACCTGTAGCCTCACCTTCATCTTACAGAGCCTGTGCTTTGAGAAACGAACGAACTGGATTGGCATATGAGTTAAGTGCAAACAGCTTTACATCCTCTCTCTGGTTTTTGAAACGAGCGAGAAATGCATCAGTATCGAACGAAGCGTACTCATCCTTAAACGTATCAGTATGCTCAAGATAGTCATAGGCAAAGCAGTTGGTAGGCCAAAGCTTGTAGGAGAGGTGGATTTGCCGATCTATTTCAGCGGCCACCTCATCTGAATTGGCAAAGTCTCCCTGTAAGGGTTTTCCATACGCAATATGAATATTGCCCTTATACCCTTTCAGACCACGGGAAATGCTTATGAGATCCTCATATTTCTTCTTGGGCTGCTCGCCTCTTTTCAAGCGACCTACCTCTTCTACACTCTTAATGATATCACAGGGATCATATTGATAACTTACCGAGATAGGAACGATATGGCATTTATTGATAACTTCACTGAAAGATACCCCTCCTTTTCGCTTTTGCGAAAGATGAAGCATCTTTATGATAGCAGGGGTGGTAACATCAAGACCGACTTTTGCCCGGCCACTCTTTTGTGCAACCCAGATGGAAGTCTTATCCTCTGTGATAAGTTCTACAAAATAGTTGCTGAGCCTGATGGACTCAAGATATTTCTCACGCATGGGAAGGGTTCGCTTGACCGTTACCCCACCATTGAGCTTGAATATGTCGGTGATGTATTGGTTTGTCAGCAAGTTGTCCCCAACAGCCATTTCACAATTCGTTCGATCGCCTTTGATGAGGACATAGTTTATAAGGGCAAAATCAAGGACGATGTCCCTATGATTGCTTATGAAAAGATATGCAGTATCCTTATCAATATTTTCCAATCCGCTAAAAGAAAAAAGATCTACACTCTTCTGCAAAATGGCAGGGAGAAAAAATCCGACAGAAAGATATTTCTGAAAATCATTGTACGACTTCACAGAATTGAGCACATCCATCATATGCTCTGCATACTGCTCGTTCTTGGCCTTTTGTTCTGGTGTTTCACTGGGAAGAAATCCAGCAAGAAGTTCTAGAAAGGCATTTTTATCGGCAAGCACCCTAGCAACAGCATCCTGTACGTCGGATCCCCTATACGGTGAGATATCTTTATAGGTATTCAAATCCATGGTCAGTCCTTTTTGGCACCCATCAAAGACCGCATGTATTGTGTACGTTCCCACTTGGAAGGATCGGCGATCCTCTCCTGGGCAAGCTGTCCATTAAAATCTGCGATCCGGGTGAATTCATGTGCATCCAACCAAGAGGAAACATCTGAGTTAATCTTGGAAACTGAAGAAAGCCCATGCTTCATGAGAGCAGAGCAAAGCTGGACAGCTTTTGCCCCAACAAGTAGTTGCTTGACCACAGTATCGCCAGAGTGGATAC
>CAXYZP010000269.1:0-2832 GCA_964293175.1 uncultured Sphaerochaeta sp. | reverse complement strand
GAATAGGGGTGAAGCTAAAAAAACAGCTCAGCCAAAGGGTGACAGCAGAAAGAGCCAACCCAGAAAAGACCAACCGAGGAAAGACCAACCGAGGAAAGACGAACGCACCCAAGCCCCCAGAAAGAGTGCGCCACCTAGGACAAAAGCTCCCGTATCTGAGCCAGTGGTGAAGAAGGAAGAGAGCAAACCAGGATTCTTTGCGCGAATGTTTAGGAAAAATAAGTAATATGCTCAGACGTTTCATTTCGTATTATAAACCATACAAAGGACTGTTTTTTCTTGATATGGGGGTAGCTATCTTTGCCTCCATCCTGTCCATCATTTTCCCGTCCTTGACCCGGCAATTGTTGAAGACTGAGATTCCTGATAAGAATCTGCAGGCGATCCTTATCATCTTTGCCGTGATGCTCGTCATCTATGTTCTCCAGGCCATATGCCAGTATATCCGGATGACGTGGGGACATATCTTGGGTGTGAAGATGGAGACCGATATGCGCAGCGAACTGTTTGCGCATCTGCAAAAACTCTCCTTTGGATATTTTGACAGGACAAAGACCGGGCATATGATGAGTCGCATCACCAATGACCTTTTTCAGATCACCGAGATGGCTCACCATGGCCCGGAGGATCTGATCATCAGTGTTGCTACCATTGTGGGTTCCTATATTGTCATGTTCTCCTACAGCGTCAGCCTCTCGTTGATATCTCTCATCCCCCTACCGTTTATGGTTATTTATGGCATGCATTACGGTTTGAAGATGCGGGCCACATTCCGTAGGGTTCGCTCCACTGTTGCAGATGTTAACAGTAATGTAGAGAACTCCCTGATGGGAATTAGGGAAGTGAAAAGCTTTGGACGTGAGGCGTTCCAGGAGCAGAAGTTCAACGATGTGAATAACATCCTGCGTGACAGCAAGACCGAGCAGTATAAGGTCATGGGTCGGTATCACTCTGTCATAGGGCTCTTTAGGGAACTCTATTACTTCTGTACTATCGCCGGTGGTGCCCTTTTGATCATGCGCGGTACGGTACAAGCCTACGATCTGGTCACCTTTATCCTGTATGTCGGGGTAGTTCTTCCTCCCATTGACCGCCTGATTAACTTTACCGAACAGATGCAGCAGGGCATGGCAAGCTTTGAAAGGTTTGTTCAAGTCATGGATGAGAGTCCCTCTATTGTAGACAAGCGTGATGCCAAGGACCTAAAAATTTCCCAAGGGAATATTCAGTTTGAAAATGTCACCTTCCAGTATGATTCATCTACGGAGACTATCCTCAAGGACCTGAATCTTTTGATACATGGCAGTACCACTGTTGCGTTGGTGGGGGAGTCCGGTGCTGGAAAAAGCACCTTTGCCTCTCTCATCCCCCGTTTCTATGAATCGGAAATAGGAAACATCCTCATTGACGGCCAGAATATCTCACAAGTCACTCAGCGATCATTACAGAAAAATATTGGATTTGTGCAGCAAAACGTCTTTCTTTTTGACAATTCCATTCGAGAGAATTTGCGCTACGGTAAGGTCGATGCAACTGAAGAGGAGATGTGGGCAGCCCTCGATGCTGCAAACCTGGGCACGTTTGTGCGCAGTCTTCCCTTAGGCATCGATACGGAGGTAGGTGAACGTGGGACTCTGCTTTCTGGAGGACAGAAACAACGAATCTCTATTGCAAGAGTATTTTTGAAGAACCCACCAATCCTTATCTTTGATGAGGCTACCAGTAGCCTCGATACTGAAAGCGAAGAACTTATCAGCGAGGCTTTTGCCCGTCTGTCCTCTGGGCGAACAGCAATTGTCATCGCACATCGTCTGACTACAGTAAAGAATGCTGACTGTATTTTTGTTCTCGATGACGGGGCGCTCATCGAACAGGGAAAGCACGATGAACTGTTGGCTCTGAATGGTCAGTATGCTAAATTGTACAGCAAGCAGGACTTTTCCTGAAAAGGAGGCATGGTATGAAAAGAATACGAATAGCACTGGCTTGCTTATTGGCAGTCCCCTTGATAGCACTGTCCGTTGTCTATGCTTTTATCCCTGCAGGGTTTCTGTTGCTGTTCGGGGCCAAGAAGAAGGCAAACCGTTGGCTTGAGCTCTGCGCTCGCCTTATAAGCAATGGCACCCTTTTTGCCCTTGGTGTCACCGTGCACATCGACGGGAGGGAGAACCTCCCCACCGAGAATTCCATCTGTTATATGGCCAACCACCAAAGTATGCTCGATATCCTTGCCTTCGTAGGTCCTGCAAAGCTTTGGGCTAGTATCTTTGCCAAGGCGGAGATAAAGAGGGTTCCCGTTATCAATCTCTGGTGTTATGCCTTGGGGTGTGTGTTCATCGAACGAACCAGCCCCCATGATGCGGTGAAGGCAATCCTCAACGGCGTACAGAAGCTCAAGGATGGTAAGCCGATGCTTATCTTCCCTGAAGGGACCCGTAGCAAAGTCGACTCCATTGGTGAGTTGAAGAACGGGAGTCTCAAACTGGCAACCCGTTCCAAGGCCATTATCGTACCCATCACCATTAAGGGTTTGCGCTCTGGTCTCGAAGGTATAACAAACTTTAGGCGTGTACACGCCTACCTTTCCATTGGAAAGCCCATTCCTACCGATTCCCTCACCAAAGAGGAGATCACAACATTGCATGAACGGGTGTACGGAGAGGTGAAGAAACGGTTTAATGAACTCCCCAACTAAGGGTAAGAGAGAACCCTGTCTTGAGGTCAGGGACCTCTATTTCACCTATCATTCATGGAAAGAAGAAAAGAACTCCCCGGTTCTTACTGGGGTACATCTCCGTTTAGAATATGCGAGCAAGACTCATTTGCTCGCTC
>CAXYZP010000268.1:0-2871 GCA_964293175.1 uncultured Sphaerochaeta sp. | reverse complement strand
TCTGGGGTAGGGCACAACGGATACCCTCTATCTTGTTTGCACTGATGGATATGCCGATACCGGTCCCACATAAGAGCACGCCAAAGGCATAGTCGCCCTTCTTATACTCATTGCAAGCCAGTTCTGCCATATCAGGGTAGTCGACCGATTCCTCCGAGGTGCCGCCAAGATGATTGACTGTATATCCCTTATCCGTGAGGTGTTTTACAAAAATTGTAGCCAATTCCACCGCTCCGTGATCATTTGCAAGTACTACGTTAGCCATAAGTTCCTCCTGTTGTGAGGATACTGCATTTGTCTTTTTCTGGCTACCTTGAAAGGTGAGTTGCCAGGACAAACGCATCAAAATGAGATTGACAGATTCTCAATCCAATGAATCTCATAATGAGCGTTTGACTCTGGCAAATGGACATATCAATACTCCTGAGCCAAAAAAATCCAAAATGGTACTCAGGTATCAGTGATTCTATAGAAAATTTCAAAAATCTAGAGTCTTGGTCATTTCTTCTGTTTCATCGAGGCCTCTAATGTCTTTTTTATAGTATTGTCATCACAGCCGCACAACATCCTTTCCAGCATCTCCTCATTGCCCCTGGCAAATCCCCTCTCTATGTTGCTGAGAGTCTTTGAGTTTTCTAGGGGTTGCATCATCTTATAGAGAGAAAGGGCCATTTTTTTCATTATCGACAAGTTGCCACTCGCCCTGCGGTTGACTGTGGTGTTCTCATCATCGCCGAACATCATGTCAAGAAACCCATGAAGTGAATTCTCGACTTGCCAATGTTCACGGATAGCCTTTCCACAGACCTGGGCATTGCTGTCCAAACTGGTAATGTAGTACCTCGTCTCCTCAGTCTTTTTACCAGTGTTAACCTTTTCTGTCCTCTTGTCATACCGCACGATCGCCTTCATTCCTGGCCAGTCTGAGAACTCACAGTCGTCAGTAACGTTCACCTTCGCCACCGTGTATATGCACTCCTCTATCTGCCCATGGGCCTTTTCAAGTGTCTTGTAGTACAGATTCTGATCTGATTCGGCTTGTTTGAGGTAGTCAGCAGTGAAGTATGCAGCACTTTCTTCAAGCAGCGTCTTATGGTTTCCCTTCAGTCCTCCCAGATAATGGCCTCCACGGGAAATGATGGTTTCTACGGTCTTACGCTGAGTGTTCATCGCATCGAAGGACACCAGTGTATTGAGCAAGTTCATAACAGAAAGTAGTATTTGGGCCATAGGAATTTCGTTGGACTTCTCCTCTATCTGTGAGGATTTCAGACAGATTCCGCTGTAACTGGAGTATACATGCAGGGTCTGTATGTTGCGTATTACCTTGCCGTCAGCATCGGCATTCCTGCCCGAGGCCCTTGCCTCCTTGCCATCGACACACAGCTGGGTCATCTGTGGCTCGGGTATTTTCAGAGCACTGCGCAACTGATGGATGGAATTCATGACAAATGTTAGCAAGACATCATTGAACTGATCCATATCTAACAGTGAATACACCCTGTTGAAGGTGTCATGTGAGGGGATTCCAGCCTTCAGGGGCAGGAACTTGCGGAAATACTTCAGCTTGTAAGTGCACATCACCTCTATGTCCTGGAATGTCACCGCTCCTCCTAGCACAGCAAAGAAAGTCAGTACGATGATTTCAGAAAGGGGGTAAGACACCTTGCCCTTAATCCTGGGGTCGTCCAAACCCTTGTCTATGATGCTTACAAAGCTTTTTATGACTTTTTTCCCTGCTCTTCCCTGTAGCTTCCACTCTCCAAGAGCTTGTACGGAATTCCTGATCTCCATAAAAAGGTTCTTAAATTTAGTGCTGTTGTTGTCATCCATATCAGACCTCCCAGCAGAAGTTGTACTTCTGCGCCAGAACCTTGCACGGTTCTGGGATGCTAGCGGTTACCCAACGCCCATTGACCCAAACCTTGCAGATGAAGGCGGAGGCCTCCAGAACTGCAGAAACATCCTCACCCAAGGCAGAACTGAGGGTGGATCGAAGCCCTCTGGCAACCCTCTTTGCCTCTGGGGCAAGAAGGCCTGCAAGAGGAAGCGAAACCTCTGGATAAGCAATGCCTGTCCAGTCACAGCTATGCAGGAAAGGATTCGCATCTCCATACAAAACATGTAAAAGAGAGGAAACAACTAGAGCAGGCCCATCCTTACCCATACGCTTGAGAATCCCTTCAAGCTGGGGACGACAATGCCACCAAAGCAGGGCATAGCCACCGTAACGCACAGTGCGCACCTCACCTTTAATCTTTGGCTTGGTGGGTATCAGACCCTCCTTTTCAGTAATAGTCCCAATGTACTCGTCAACAACACGTCGCACCTTATTGGTTCCTTTGATTCGCTCAGAATGCCCCCGATAAATGCGGTACGTGCTCTCATTAATCTTGTTGACGTACATTCCTTTCCTTTTGTGCTCCATGACCCATGGTGGATACGGCATACAGCCTCCTAATGTATTACATTCGATGTAATACATTATATAAGAAAACCACCTTCACTACCAGAAAAACTTTCATTTTTACCAATAATTTAGGTGGTTATTTTAAGAGAGGAATATAGTTAGCTACCGTTCATGCGTTTGTCCTGGATACTTTGTAATGAAGTGGATATTATCAGTATTACCAAAACCATTGAGATGTTTGAACAGGAGTTCAACAAACTGCCAATATTGGAAAAAAACCTCTCTAAAATGCAAAGTGATGTTGATTCCCTTGAGGCCATTCGAAAGGAACTGAACTCTCTTTTGGAGCAGATTACCCTATCTGCCGCTGCTCAGAACAATAATGTAAAACTTGTTACCGCTGCTAAGACTCCCCACTCGCCGGTAAGTCCCAACTCCCTTCTGATCTTGGCGGTGAGTGT
>CAXYZP010000267.1:0-2880 GCA_964293175.1 uncultured Sphaerochaeta sp. | reverse complement strand
TGCTGTAAGAGGAAAGTAGGATCAGCTCTCTAGCAGGATATCAGAGACAATGAGCAGTTCCTCCCGCAAGTGCGTATGGTGTTAAAAACCGGCCAAGGGGGCGCAATTAAACGGCCAGCGTGCGGTAAAAAAAGGCCACAGGGAATACCCCATACTCTATAATAATCAAGCACTCCGAGAGGGGTGACTTTTTATTATGGAGGTCGAGTCATGCTCGATTACAAAAGAATCCTGGGGTTGCGGTTTGCAAGCAACTTCAGTGGAAGGGAGATCGCCAAGAGTTGCGGGTACAGCAAGTCGGCGGTCAATGAGTTTCTCAAGCGGTTTAGCAAATGTGGGAGTCTGAGCCTACCAATTGGGCCTGAGGTCACAAACGAAGCAATCGAGGAACTGCTGTATCGCAAGAGGGGGATCCAGTCGAACGACACAGAATCACTGTATCGTCAGCCGGACTATGAGAATTTGTATAAGTCCCTAGCGAAGAAGGGAGAGACGCTCAAGCGCCAGTGGAGAAAGTACAATGCCATTGGGATCGTGGATGAGATGAAACCTTACAGCTATCGCCAGTATTGCCAGAAGTTTTCCCAGTGGTTGGATGAGAAGAAGATCACCTACCATATCGTACGCTACCCTGGGGTCAACCTTGAGCTGGATTTTGCCGGCAAGGTATTGTACCTGTGCAACAAGTACAACCCTGATGCACGGATGAAGGTCACCATATTTATGTCAACACTTTCCTACAGCAAGTATTTCTATGCCGAAGGTATGACTTGCTGCAACAGCAGGAACTGGACGAGGGTGAACAACAATGCCCTGCGTTTCTTTGGTGGGGTGACACAAATCTGTACGCCGGACAATACCAAGGTCGCGGTGCTGAAGAATATGGATTGGATTGACCCTCTATTGAACAAGGACTTCCAAGAGTGGGCTGCCTACTACGGCACAGCCATCATGCCGGCGGTGGTGAGGGGGCCGACTTTTAAGCCCAATGTGGAAGCCTCTGTCGGGTTTGTGACCAGAAATATCCTCATGGATATGGAGGAGATGACCTTCTTCAGCCTTGACGCATTGAATGAGGTGCTCTGGGAGAAGATAGATGAGCTGAACAAGCAGAACTTCCAGGGACGTGATTACTCTCGTAGGGACCTGTTCGAGCGGGAGGAACGGGACTTGCTGCTGCCGTTGCCGCCCTCAGACTACCAATTCCTTGAGCGACAAGAGGTAACAGTTTACCAAGACTTCTCATTTGTCTTTGATCATGTCCATTATACTATGCCACGCAAGTTCATCAAGCATTCGCTCAACATTCGTGCCTCGGCAACCGAAGTGTTTGTGTACACCCTCAAGGATGATCTGTTCAGGCAATACAAGCGCTGCCATACTCCCGGAGAATGGGTCATCCACCCGGGCGACCTACCAAGGCATGCTACTGATTATGATAAGTGGAGCGTCCCTTTCTTTCAAAACTGGGCCTCGGGAGTCGGGCCGAACACCCGTATTGTAATCGATGCAATGCTTGCACAGGTCCCTTACCCGGTGCAGGCCTTCAGAAGATGCATGGGTGTGCTGGGGTATGCCAAGCGCAAGGGCAAGCCTGTTCTCGAGGCTTGTTGTACAAATGCCGCTAAGGAAGGCAAATGCAATTACAATTACATCAAGAATACCATCGCCGACTATGAGTTGCCTGATCTGGTGGAATCATCCACCATTGACGCTGGAGAGACCACTGCAACCGTACCGGTTGTGGATTTTTACAAGGTTGATGGCTCACACTATTCCATCGATGCCATACTTGCACGCCAGGAGCAGGAAGGAGGCAACAATGGCTAGGAACTCACAGGATATAGAGAAGATGCTCGATGAACTGGGCATGACCCATATGAGCTGCCACCTCAATGAATTGATGAGAAGCCCCGAAAGTGTGGGTCTCACCCCCCTACAGATGTTGCGGGAAGTCGTTTCCCCTCAATATCTGCAGTACAAGAACGAACAATTCAAGGATAACCTGAGGTTCAGCAAGCTGATTCTCCAGGATGCGGAAATCGAAAACCTACGGACCGGACCCGAGCGAATCTACAATGAGAACCTCATCAGCCAGCTCAAGACCCTCGAGTTCATAGACGACCGCAAGAATATGACGGTTGTCGGTGAGAGCCGGGCAGGCAAGACATACTTGTTGCGGGCCTTTTGTATCGAGGCCTGCAGGAAGAATTATCGCACCCGCTTCGTCGACTATGTCGAGTTGATGAATGAGTTGCTCATCAAGAAACGTGCTGATCTAAGCCGGTTCAACAAGAGGCTGAACTACTACTGCCGAATCCAAGTCCTCATCATCGATGATTTCCTTATCGAGAAATACAGTGAGGAAGCGACAGGCATATTGTACAGCCTCGTCAAGAAAAGGGACATATTGGGAAAAACCACTATGGTGAGCACCCAGTATGATCCAAGTGAATGGAATACGTGCCTGAGCAATGACCCCAGCACAGGGGCCCAGGGCGATGGCATTCGTTCAAGGTTAATAGACAATGGCTATTTTGTTTTCATTGAAAGACCAAAATAATCGCATTCAGGCGGCCGGGGGAACCCGGCCACCTTTTACCGCACGGTGGCCGGCTAATAGCGCACCCGTGGCCTTTTATTCTCGCCATATGCAGGAAGAGGCCGATACCCATTTGGTTGGGCTTGAGAAGTTGTTTTTATAGGGGTTCTACTCAAAGTAAACTAAGTTCAAGGTCTTTTAATTGTCGGGTAAACTTAGAAGGGTTTGTCTTGTGTAATTTGCTTAGATTCAAACTTTTCCATCGTAGAGCAGGCAACTTATTAATATTTGGAATGTCTATTGGTTGTAATGGATCAGTCAAGGAGAAAAGACTGAAC
>CAXYZP010000266.1:0-2888 GCA_964293175.1 uncultured Sphaerochaeta sp. | reverse complement strand
GTGTACGGCCCCCTGCCCAGATGGTAGCTCTCTTTGCAAAGGCAGAATTGGGGGCTCAGAGTGACTCTATCGGTATATTCTACCTCACCCCCTGTGCTGCCAAGATAGCCCAGATAAAGACCAAGGGATCAGAGGACAACAGCCTCTTTCAGGGTGTCATTAACTTTGACACTGCCTACAACAGGGTGAGAACCTTCTTAGAAAAACACAAACACCAACCGGATGTAGGAAAACCCAGGACACTATCCTTCCCCACCATCACCCGTAAGGCAAGCCAGTGGAGTTTGGTCAAAGGCCAAAGCAGTGCCCAATCAGGGCGCTCACTCGCTGTAGATGAGATGCATAATGTCATAGAGTTTCTGGATCAGTTGGAACAGGAAGATGAGATCAATCTGGAATTTCTTGAACTTGATGCATGCGCTGAGGGGTGTCCTGGAGGAATCCTTACGGTGCGCAACCGTTTCCTCACAAGTGAAAGGCTCAGACACTGGTCCGAGGCCCTGCCTAAGGAGCTTCCCCCTTCCCTGATCAAGCGCATCACCGACCAGAGCGACTTCCTAGCCAAAAACCTCTATCTCGACCCGCCTCAGCCCAAGGGGGCAATGAAGCTGGACAAGGATATCGGCAAGGCACTGTACAAGCTGGAGAAGGTTCGCCAGATAGTTGCGGTCCTACCCGGTATCGACTGCGGCCTGTGCGGGTCTCCGACCTGCAGAGCTCTCGCAGAGGACATCGCCCAGAAGGAAGCGAGCATACGCCAGTGTGTAGTGCTCAAGCTCAAGGATCCCAAGGAGCTCAACGCACTGGCGAAAATCTGGGGAGAAAGGCCTAGAGGGGCAAACGTCTCGAAGGACGATCAAGAGCAGGATTCTTAGCCTTCTCGGCCTGAAGCAACTGCATACCTGCAACAACCACAAACGAATCCTCGCTCTTGGCATGGGCCAAAAGGGCCTGTGCACCTTCATTGAGGTGTTCGCTTGTCATATCCAAAAGCTGGTTTCGTCTCTTCGTCCTAAAGTCATCGGTGATATTGTAGAGAATCCTTCTAAAGGAAAGAATTGAACTCTGTGACGGGGAGAGGGGGCGCAGGTCATTTCCCACGGTGGTGATGAGTGCATTCTCAATATCCTTGGGATCGACCTCCTTGGTCGTATAGAGTTCAAGGGTCTTGATGAAGTCAGCCAACGTACCTGCAATACGTGGATCGCGGTAGGAACTGAAGAAAAAGAGCTCTTCCATGACATCAGCATGGGCAGAGACACCATATGCCCCGCCTTGGGCACGTACTTTCTCCCAGAGGTCATTGCCGGTGATTATCTGACCAAGCAGCACTTGGGCTGCCTGCTCATCGCTTCCCCGCTTGCTTGACCGCATTACATACGCACTGTAGCTTACGGTGGAAGGAAGACGATACAGCTCCACCGCATGGGCGGTGCCTTGGCTTACCTTCTCGTAGGAACGGACCTTTGCCACTACAGGCTCTTTAAGGTCAAACAGTTGGACAAACTTCTCATAGGCGGGAACAAGGGTAGAGACTAGCTCCTCGTCACAGCCGAGATGGAGAGTCAGACGCAGACGGTTGTTCAGCTTATCTTGCAAAGCCTTGTACTCCTCAGCGACTAGGAACAGCTGTTCGTCATGAAGGATTTCCAAGAAGAAACACTGCTCCAGACCCGCGAGCTGGTCGCCTTCGTACTGGATCGCACTAAAAATGGAGGAGGCGGCCAAGGATGCGAAACTATGGGCAGCATAGGTTATGTTGTCCACATAGTCGCCCTTAAGATTGAGAAGGGCTGCCTGCAATCTCTCGATATCACCTACATTCGAGGCGGTAAAGAGACTATGCAAAAAGGTAAGCGCTTCACTGAAATCCTCAATGAGAGTACGGGTCCTACATACCAGAAGCATCTTGTCAGGGCCTTCGTGGGAGGAGCCCATCTCCACGTAGAGATTGGTGTCCCCGGTCAGGTGCTTCAGCTTGTTGGTGACCTCTGGATACTCCATATCCCCGATGCCGGTCATTTGCAGCAGACGGATGTAGAGAGGAAGCAGTAAAAGCTCACGTTCAGAAAGGTCTTCAAGTTGGAAGGCAAAGTCAGCATAGGCAATTTTATTACAGAACATCTTCTTCAAGTACAAAGGTCTCTCTGCAATACAATGCTCTTCATAGATATTGGGCTCTATGTTGGAAGGAAGGTCCTCCAACTTGAGGTAGGGAACCTTCTCCTTATCCTCGATGGTGTCACCTTCAAGTTCGAACGCCACAAAATGCTCGTTCTGTTGGGCGAGGGCCTTCAGGCCCTTCTTACCCAAAGCCTGCACCTGTGCTTGAGCATATTTGTCTATAGCAGCGGTCTGCCTCTTTTCATGTTCGCTGTCCGCTTTGACAACGACAAGGCTACGGTGTGGGTTATCAAGCAGATGTTTCTGTATCCAATCCTCAAAATACCGGGGGTTATCAACAAGAGCATCCTCCAAAGCTTGCAACGGGGCCGTGGTCCCGATGGTCGCTGAGGGAGACTGGTCAACCAACCAACCCTTGAGCGAACGTATGAGAGCCCTGAAACCGTTGGGGAACCCGCCTGGGATCTCCTGCTGTTTGAAACGGGAACGTTTTATGGAAGAGGCGATGATATCGCTATCGATCCCTTTAGCTACAATATCCTTAAGGGAGGAGAGTATGAACTCTTGAGCTTCTTCAGCCCTCTCAGCGTCAATGCCTTTGAAGCCGACGGTGAACGGCATCTCCCTGAAGTCGGCACTCATGCCGCTTTCAGGGGAGATGTCCTTCCCAAGCTTTGTATCGAGCAAGGCCTTGTAAAGCGGTGCCCCAGCATTACCCAACAGGATGTCCACTAGGGTCGAAAGCGTTATAAGAGAGAGAGGGT
>CAXYZP010000265.1:0-2891 GCA_964293175.1 uncultured Sphaerochaeta sp. | reverse complement strand
ACCACCCTGACACGGGAAATGGAAATTGCAGTTAAGTACTACAACCTGACGCTCCGGGATTTGGAGAAGATAACTATCAATGCGATGAAGTCAGCCTTCATACACCATGACCAGAAGCTTGAAATTATCTATGCGGTGATCAAGAAAGGGTATCAGGAAGTCCGTACACAGTACGGCATCCTGGACTAGCGTGTACGCTTATAGACATCTATCGGATTGATCTTCATCCTGATACGACAGTAGAGGAAGGCAAACAACAACCCACTGAGGTGGGTTAGGTGTGCTACGTTTCCGCCTCGGCTAAAGACCTGGCTATAGAGCTCTATAGCCGTATAGAGAATAACCAGGGTAGGGGCTCGCAAGGGGATGAGGCCGAACACAAAGACCCTGGCATAGGGATAGAACACAGCAAACATAAACAACACACCATATATGGCACCAGAAGCTCCTACGAGAATGACATTTGTTCCAGCTAGAAGATAGCTGATAAAACTAATGATACCACTAAAAAACCCTGCCAACAGATAGAACATCAGGAACTCCCGGCTACCGACACGTTGTTCGACCATGGTGCCAAACAAGTAGAGACTTATCATGTTGAATAGGAGATGGGAAAATCCCCCATGGACAAACATATAGGTGAAAGGCTGCCAGATGTACCCTCCCAACACAAAAGAAGGGATCATGGCCAGGTAGTAGGCACTACGGGGGTAGATCATACTGGTCAACAGGTAGACCAAGGCGTTGATGATCACCAGTTTAAGGGTCACGTTCGTATAGGAGTTATTCTTAAATCTCCGGTTGAGGATATTTTTCTTGTTCATGTACATAAAATATAGAGCAAATGGCCCTTCGTCAATTGTGTAAGAACTGCACGAATACATTCAGTGTGAAATTTTTACACAGTTGGTAACCATACGACCTGCATTAGGAGGTCCCAAAGCCATATAAAAGTTGGCACGCTCCTTGCATGTATATATGTAGAGCAACAGTTTTTTTCATACTCCTCCTTTTACAACGACAGGGTGCCTAGAAGTTATCCCAATCCACTTCTGGCACCCTACTTTTATATATGCATCTCCCCTAAAAATCTCAAATACAATATACACGACGAAATTGAAGATTTTTTTCTGTTTCGTCCAAGCTCAAGAGTTGCTACAATATACCTTATACAGGACCTCCCTCTCCTTGTTATCGATTGGAAGAGAAGAGTCTTACAAGGAAATCAAATGAGCATACACACCCTATTCCATCCCCCGGTCTTTCAGGGAAGAGATACAAAGCAGAACTATTTTGAAGGCTGGTATTTCAAGATGGCTAAGCACGACGAGGTCATCGCTCTGATACCCGGCGTTGCAATGGGCTCTGATCGTCACTCATTCATCCAGGTCATCAGTAACCGTGAAGAGAGAAGCTGGTATGTCCGCTTTCCTTATGATGCTTTCAAAGCTGACAAAAAGGTGTTCTCCGTCTCCATAGGGAACAATCATTTTTCCATTGATAAGATATCAGTCGATCTCAGCTTTGAGGACCTTTGTCTCAAAGCTGAGGTAAAACACCTCTGTCCAACTCCATTTCCTGTTACTCTCATAGCACCCGGTATCATGGGCTGGTATGCGTATGTACCCTTCATGGAATGTTTCCATGGGGTGGTCTCTACCCACCATAGCTTGGAGGGTTTTGTAGAGCTCAATGGAAAGAAGACCAATTACACAGAAGGCACTGGTTATATAGAGAAGGATTGGGGATCATCCTTCCCTTCGGCTTGGATCTGGATGCAGGCTAACTGCTTCCCCACCGACAGGGTCTCCTGCATGCTCTCTGTAGCAAAGATTCCCTTCTTGGGAATGAATTTTCAGGGTTTCCTGGGATTCTTGCAGATAGAAGACAAGCTTATCAGGTTCGGCACCTATACCGGAGCTAAGATTCTCAACTTGGAGCAGGATAGCAACCATGCCACAGCCATCATCCGTCAAAAGGACTATCGTATTACCTTGGAGGCAACTCTTGGCCCCGCTTCCCATCTGAGTGCACCCCGCCAAGGTACTATGGAACGAACTATCCTTGAAAGTATCATGGGAACTGTTACGGTGACACTCAAAAAGAAGGATGGCACCCTCCTGTTCCAGGAAATGGGAAGCATGGCCGGGATAGAGTTGTCTGAAGCATCTGATCTACAAAGCTAACAATTACCCAGAGTTTTACTAGGTGAGGTGTGCAAAAAGAGAAGAGTGTTACTTTTTTTCACAGAGAGAGTTAGCGTGTTTGGTGATGAACTCTTGCTTTAAGCAATATATGCTTACTCGCAGGGTTGTAAAGGCAAGTTGGCACGGCTATTGCATACTAATTGGTGAATAGAGCAACAGTTTTTTTCAAACCTCCTTAAAGTGTGATTTCTTAGGTGCCAGCGATTCTCTCTCCCCACCCCATAAAACTCGCTGGCACCTTCTCTTTGCCCTTCCGGGACGACCAACTTTTTGATATAGTCTTATCTATGGCTACAAGCAGAAGAGATCGTGCAGACTCCTATACAAAACGTGCACATAAAGAGGGCTACCCTGCCCGTTCAGTCTATAAGCTGGAAGAGATCCAGAAAAACTCCAAGATAGTAAAACCCGGGGACAATGTGCTCGATGTCGGAGCCGCCCCAGGGTCATGGACCCTCTATACCCACAGGGAACTGTTGAAAGGAAAGGGAAGGATCATCGCTGTTGACCTCAACCCCCTTAACCTAAACCCGATCCCCCCTACGGTAACAGCCTTTGTAGGTGATGCCTTCAGTAAGGACATACGCTCTCTTTTGGTAGAAAACGGCCCCTATGATGCCATCATCAGTGATGTCGCCCCTATGACAATGGGTAACCGTGCAGTCGATACCGCCCGTAGCGAAT
>CAXYZP010000264.1:0-2898 GCA_964293175.1 uncultured Sphaerochaeta sp. | reverse complement strand
GCGTAGGAAACCTCGGGTTCGGTCGTGACTGAGATAAGCCACTCGTTGAACGAGGTATCAAGCTCGCCTCCAAACTGATAGTAACGCCAGATGGACATCACCGTGCTGGCAACAACTCCACTGGCTATGGCGATAGCTGTTGCTGCCGAGACCTTTCCCCAGAACACCACTGTAGGGATACAGGCATAGACCACCCCTGCGGTAAAAAGCACGATAGAGCGGGTCAGTAACTTCTGCATATCCTTCCAGAAGGGAGCCCTCTGGGAAGGGGCCAGCGCCCTTGAGAAGTGCTCAGCCTCAGCGAGCATCAAAGAGCGATTTTCCTCAAGCTTCTGTTCAAGTGAGGCCATCTCATCTTCACTGATCAAACTCCGGGCAAATTCGACCACCCTCTGGGCCTGGTCCTCAGATCCATCATCGTTTACCGCATAGCAGAATTCCAGATACTGCCTACCCTGCTCTTCTGTAAGGGTACTCTGTACAATATCAGAGCCTGAATATTCGGAAGAGGAAAGGGCACGAGAAACATCCTCTTCCAGATATTCCCACACCACATCCTTTTGCTCGTCGATGATACGGGCAACCGTTGGAAAGAGTTCCTTATCGGTAATCTTCGCTTTGGTTTGCGCCTCCCAACCCAACGAACACCCCGACAGGGGGATAACCAACATGACCAATACCACCCAATTCCAGGCGTATTGCATCTTTTTCTCCATGTGACACTCCTTATGATTCTTGCCCTGATACATCTATCTCTTCTCCTCACAGGTTGGGGATGGCAAGGAATTCCCACCCAAACAGAAAAAAAATGCGGAATTTGGAACGATCAGGAAACGTACGCATTACAAGAGCATACTCAGACTCAAAGACACCGCTTGGATCAGCGATGACGAGCCTCGGCTCTAGATAGAGAGACTTTGTAATATGCCAGGTATAGCCGAAGGCCACTTCATTGAGGTAAAGGATGCTCGTATCCGGCTTATCAAAGCTGCTGAACATACCCATTTGTATCAAGGAGACAGAGAGGTACAGACCATTTCTGAAAGGATGATAGTCAAGAAATATTCCAACCTCCCAGAGCTTTACATCGTTGTATAGAAGGTCCTTTGTCAGAGAGACGGGGACGCGAAGGGAAAACTCAGAGGTGATGTTCATCGTAAGCTCTGCTTTTGTTTGCAGGGTAGGTAAGACCAATGCATCCAGAGCCCTGAGATCGAGAGCGACAGAGAGCGAGGAAGCCTCTTCGGCCCAAAGGGACGAAAGAAGTAGGACCAACGCTAGTGCAAGCAGGACTTTTTTCATCTCTCACCTCTTGTAACCTACCCTACCACCGGCTTACACAAGGAAGAATTCTCCAAACTTACTACCTAAAACTGTGAGGGCAGTCATACGAAACTGTTGATACAGCTGTAGGTGCTAGAACAAAAACAGAGTTTTGATGCTGTTTTCTCCCTAAAATATGAGTTTACGACTCATAATTCTTCTTTTTTGGCTCTCTTGTGCCAAATTTGTAGGGTGAAGCCTCTTTTATTTGTTATACTTATAAGAGCAAGGAGCTTTTTGTGAATAAAATCTCGTCCATTATACTTATCGTTATAGCCTGTGTTGTAGTACTGGGAGGTACCTACTGGTACTTTGGCATGCATAAACCCAATCTCCAGGAGGAGGCTACCCCCACTTCTGTTGTGACACCGGCAAAAGTGAAGAGCCCCGCAGCCAAGGATAGCCCTGCGGTTGCTACCAAGGCAAAGACAGAGCCTCGTCATCCCAAGAAGACCGTAGCGACAGAACAAAAAGAAAGCCCCTCTGTAGCTCCAGTTTCAGAGGAGACTATACCGGATGAAATCCAGAAGGAAGCTGTTGCTGTAGAACCATCAAAGAAAAAACCAATGCCCAACCCTATAGCCCCATCCATCACCAAGGGTGGAAGCTTCGGCCTTCACTCCTTTGGAGCAAAGGATGAAGACGTTATGGCAGAAAAAGATCTGACAACATCAGTGCTGAGCAGTGAGGAAAGTCCCTCCCCTAAAATGGTGAGCACCCCCGCCACCAAAGAAACGGCACAACCTTTGGAAGCTGTCACTGAAAAGCCTGTAGTGCAGAAGGAAACCCCAGTTACCCCTGAGGTGAAGTCCGAAGATGTTCAGATGAGTGAAAAACCAGAGGCCATGCAAGAAGAGCTCTCTGAGGAAGTGGTGCTCGCTGTCCAAGCAGTACCAGAGCCAGAGCAAGAAGCCCCTGCGTCTATTGCAGTGCCGCCACCGGCAGTGAAAATTCTCAGAAGTGAGACTGCAGCAATCGGTGAAAAGACTGTAGAGGACAAAGTGGGTATTGAAGCGAGTCTTTCGGTCTCGTTCCTTGATTACAACCTCCCGAGAAATTTCACTTCAATTGAGAAGGGCTTCAATGTAAGTCTGGATGTAATGAGCCAAAAAGAACAGTTTGGTTGGGGTGGGACGCTTGAGATTGGGAAGAACAGTAACACTGATGTCGTGCAGATAAGCTTGCTTGCCAGAACAGCATGGCAGCTAGGAAAGGGCGTGGTGACCTTCCCCCTTTCGGTCTCGTTCGGACCAGCACTTTTCATTGACCAGACGGCAAAAACCACCGAGTTTGGCATGAAGGGGAGACTCGGAGCGGGCATAACCTATGCTATCTCAGAATCCTTTAGGATGTTTTATGCGATAGGAGTCGGGGCAACCTATAACTTCAGCAGCCCATCCTTCAGGTTTGTCCTGGAGCCCATGAGAATCGGTGTGGGGTTCAGTTTTTAGGTTTTTCACTCTTAGTAGCCTCAGTAAAGGATGGGGCTTCTGAAGCATCTCCGGAAACCTCCACTACCTGGGGAATGACGGGGACTTCGTCCCATCCTAGAGCTGCGATTATCGCCTCTTTCTG
>CAXYZP010000263.1:0-2905 GCA_964293175.1 uncultured Sphaerochaeta sp. | reverse complement strand
TTCCCGTTGGTGGTACTTGGACAGTCCGCGTTTATCTCAACTATTGTCGCCTTGGTTGTTTCAGCCAGGTTAAAGAAGTTCGATCACTCTCTGGAGGAGGCTGCCTACAACCTAGGGGCCAATAGAGCGGAGGTGCTCTGGTTTATCACCCTTAAATATTTGAGGCCTTCAATCATAGGGGGAGCTGCAATGGCGTTTCTTATGTCCTTTGAGAACTTCAACACCACAATCTTCCTTGTAGGATCACAGGCGACCCTGCCGATAAATATGTATATGCAGGTGCGGGACGGTTCGACTCCCGTCATCAACGCCATCTCTTTCCTGCTTATTCTCGGTGCATCAATTTTTGCCGTAGTTAACCTCTCCAAAGGCAATAAGAAAATTGTGTAGACTACTTTCTGAGTAATGGAGAAAGGGAAAAAACAAGAAAAATAGAAATTCATACCATGCTGGCCGCACTTTTAGAGCGGTCAACATGCATATTTGATGAATAAGTATGCAGTTTGCATTATAGGTCTTGACTTGTTCCCTCTTCAGGCATTATGGTAGTTCTATGAATAAGTACACATACAGCATCCATCATCATGGCATGATTATCCGACCTTAGACAGGTGGGCGCTGTTACCTATATACAGACCTCCGCATGTCGCGGGGGTTTTTTTATTGATTTTTTCTAGGAGGAAAAAATGGAGCAGGTTTTACGTATAGCAATTCAAAAGAGTGGGCGTTTAAGTGAGAAGTCCTTGGAGATCATCAAAAACTGTGGGATCAAATTTGGATCCGACTCGCGGGTGTTGAAAGAACAGTCCACTAACTTCCCCTTGGAGTTCCTCTATGTCCGTGACGATGATATCCCCTCATATGTCCGTGATGGGGTTGCCGATATCGGCATCGTGGGACGCAACGAGTATGACGAGCAGGCTATCGACCTTGAAGTCATTCGTGACCTTGGCTTTGCCAAGTGCCGACTCAGTATCGCAGTCCCCAATGATTTCAACTACCAAGGACTCGCTTCCTTGGAAGGCAAACGCATTGCAACAAGCTATCCACACATCCTCGAAGGGATTCTCGCTGAAAAAAATATCAAGGCTACCTTCGTCCAAGTCTCCGGATCTGTTGAGGTGACCCCGGCTGTAGGTATTGCAGATGTTATCTGTGACCTGGTAAGCACCGGTGCAACCCTTGCGATGAACGGACTCAGGGAGGTGGAAAAAATCTATTCCTCTACAGCGGTCATGATCGCTCGCAAGAAGATGGGAAATGATGAAAAAAGTGCCATCTTGGACCGCCTCATGCTTCGCATCGATGCGGTTATGAGGGCCTCTTCCTATAAGTACGTAATTTTCAACCTCCCTGAAGAACACCTCGACCAGGTGGCGGGCATCGTCGGTGGCATGAAAAGCCCGACTGTTACCCGCCTTATGGAAAAGGGTTGGATTTCAGTGCAGACTGTTGTTGCTGAAGATCTTTTCTGGGATGTGTTCGAGCAACTCAAGGCTCTTGGAGCCCAAGGTATCCTGGTAACCCCCATCGAGAAGATGACAGAGTAGGAGAGCACCATGGCGTATTTGAGTAGAAACTATGCTCCCGAAGGAAGAGAGCTTGCCCGTCTTTTAAGACGAGCAAGCGACACCAACGCTACGGTCCAGAGCCGGGTAGCTAACATCCTTAGTCGCGTGGAGCTTGAAGGCGATGCCGCCCTCTTCGCTTTGGAAGAACAGTTTACTAAGGCAAAGCTTTCATCTTTGGCTGTTACGGAAGAAGAATTTGCCGAAGCTGAGGCTTTGGTCCCTGATGGTTTGAAAAAGGCATTGGCAGAAGCGTTCTATTCTATCAGCTCTTTCCATGAAGCTCAGTTCCCTTGTGGGGAAGAGCTGACTGTTCGTCCGGGTATTGAACTCTCTCGCAAGATAGTCCCTATTCAGAGGGTGGGACTGTATGTCCCCGGGGGGACAGCCCCCCTCATTTCCACCACCTTGATGCTGGGCATTCCTGCTCTAGTTGCAGGGTGTAAGGATGTGCTGCTTTGCACCCCATCCGATGCTCTTGGCAAGGTCCATCCTGCAATCCTTTATGCAGCTTCGATGTGCTCCATCACACGTGTCTTCAAGCTTGGAGGAGCCCAGGCAATTGCTGCCATGGCCTATGGCAGTGAGAGTGTACCTAAGGTGGACAAGATCTTCGGACCGGGAAACCAGTATGTCACAGAGGCCAAGAAACAGGTGAGCACTTCCTGCTGTGCCATCGACATGCCAGCCGGTCCCAGTGAAGTTATGGTGGTTGCAACTGTCGATGCTGACCCTGCCTTTGTTGCCAGTGACCTGCTCAGCCAGGCAGAGCATGGCCTCGATAGCCAGTCGATGTTGGTGATACAGGCCGATAAAAAAAGTGGATTTGCTTTCTTGGACAGGGTGGAGGAGGAACTGTCTCTTCAACTGAAAGATTTGGACCGTCAGGAGTTCTTGCTATCATCCCTTGCTCATTCACATGCCTTTGTCTGTCCCTCCTTAGCTATGACTGCCAAAGTGGTGAATGAGTATGCACCCGAACACCTTATTATCAACACGACAGATCCTTCGGAGTTGGAGGCGTTGGTAGTCAATGCCGGGTCGATCTTTCTTGGCCCTTACTCTTGTGAAAGTGCAGGGGACTATGCCAGCGGCACCAACCACACTCTGCCAACCAATGGGTGGGCGCATTCTACCAGTGGGGTCAGCACAGACTCCTTCTTGAAAAAGATTACGGTGCAGAAGCTTAGCAAGCAAGGTCTCAGTGCTTTGAGTTCGACGTTAGTTACCTTGGCAGAGGCGGAGAGGCTATCAGCCCACCGCAATGCTGTTCTTATACGATGGGGAGGAGTGAAATGAGAGAGTTGCTTCGCAAGAATATAGCAAATCTAGTGCCG
>CAXYZP010000262.1:0-2913 GCA_964293175.1 uncultured Sphaerochaeta sp. | reverse complement strand
GCAAGTATGGTAAAGCCCTTGTCCTTATACTCCTGGTAGAGTGCCTCAAGACCTGTATATTGGCCGGTAAAACCACATTTGCTTGCAGTGTTAACGATTAAAACTGGTTTGTCGCGAAAGGTGTCTAGAGATATTTCTGATCCGGCATTACTTTTTACTGTAAAATCATACAAGGAAGTTTCCATGAATTATTACTCCTATAGTCTATTTAATTGTGTAAAATATAACAGAAGACAATAGTCTTTGTCAAGGTAACCCCTACGTGTATTGGACCTGCATTCCTTGAACCTGTTGCGGCATAATCAATAGAAATTGGAAAGAAACACGTAAAGGGGAATGTAGGGGAAAAGAAATTGAAGGCCATGCCCTTAATCAGGACATGGCCTTCACATTTTGTACTATACTATTTCTTCTGCTTGTTACATCTCAGAAAAAACCTTACTTCTCGTTGCTGGAACGTGCCCAAAGGTTGATATTACCTTCCTGGGCATACTTGTCGATCTCCTTGAGCTCATCAGCGGTGAACGTGAGATTATCCAATGCAGCCACATTCTCCTTAATCTGCTCAGGGGAACTCGCTCCAATTAGGACCGAAGTTACTTCCTTGCGTCTAAGCACCCAGCTGAGGGCCATCTGTGCAAGACTCTGCTTGCGCTTTTTGGCTATCTCGTTGAGGGCCTTGATGCGGTCGATATTCTCTTTTGTCAGCATGTTGGCTTTAAGGGCGGTACCCTCCTTGCCAGCTCTGCTCCCCTCTGGAATGGCAGTGAGATACTTGTCGGTAAGCATTCCCTGTGCCAAAGGTGAGAAACAGATGGTGCCTATGCCAAGATCACCCAAGGTATCCAACAGGTCTTCCTCTACCCAGCGGTTGAGCATGGAGTAGGAAGGCTGGTGAATCAGAACAGGGATACCTTTGGCCTTGAGGATAGCATGAGCTTCTCGGGTCTTCTCCGCTGAGTAGGAAGAGAGGCCTACATACAGGGCCTTTCCCTGCCTATAGGCAGTTTCCAAAGCACTCATGGTCTCTTCAAGCGGGGTATCGGGGTCAAACCTATGGGAGTAGAAGATATCGACATACTCAAGATTCATACGTTTTAGACTCTGATCGAGACTGTTAAGCAGATATTTACGACTGCCCCATTCGCCATAAGGTCCTGGCCACATGTTGTAGCCGGCCTTGGTCGAGATGACCAGCTCATCACGATGGGCACTAAGGTCTTGGGCCAAGAGCTTACCGAAGTTCAGCTCTGCTGAACCTGCTGGCGGTCCATAGTTGTTGGCAAGGTCAAAGTGGGTTATCCCCAAATCAAACGCCGTATGAATCATGGCTCTTGAATTTGCCAATGATGTTGCATCTCCAAAGTTATGCCAGAGGCCGAGAGAAACTGCAGGAAGCTTTAGTCCGTTCCTACCACAATAATTATACAGCATTGAATCATAACGATTCTCTGAAGGTGTATACATAAGTCCTCCTATTTTACATTGTTAGCATGAAAGAGATTGAATCTCCTGCTACAAGTATACCTTATAAGCATCGCCCCTAGAGTAGGCTTCTGTCAAGGTCCCCACGATTTGACCGTTCCAGTCAGCTCTTTTGCTTTGACTAGGCAATGGGCTACGTCTACACTATAAGCCTAGATAGTGAAGGAGATTCAATGAGTATCGGGTATGCATGCCTAGCTGTGGGAGTACCGGAAAGTGAGATGAAAAGCCTCACTCTTAGCAGGGTTTCTGAAAAATCCTTGCTTGAGATTTGTCGGACAAACCTTACGCATCTGGAAAATCTGCTTCGTTACACACAAGCTCAAGGCCTCAAGCTCTTTCGCATCAGCAGCGACCTCATCCCCTTTGGATCGAGCGATGCCAATCCCCTGCCTTGGTGGGAGCTGTTTGCTGAGACTCTTCTAGATCTGGGAACGTTGGCAACAGAGAGTGGCATTCGTCTATCCATGCACCCCGGGCAGTACACCGTACTCAACTCCCCTCGCCCTGAGGTGGTGAACAATGCAATAGCAGACCTTATCTATCATACAAAGGTACTTTCCAGTATGGGCCTTGGCAATGAACATAAGATCGTGTTGCATATCGGAGGGGCATATGGGGATAAGGGGGTGGCAACCAAGCGGTTTGTCGCAACCTACAAAACACTACCCCAAGGAGTAAAGGACAGGCTTATCATTGAGAACGACGACAAGCTCTACACCATCGGAGAGGTCCTCGCCATAGCGATAGAAATAGGATGCCCTGCAGTATTTGACAACCTACATAACAAGATCAATCCTAGCGACGAGGGTCTTACGGACCAACAGTGGATAGATATGTGTGCAAACACTTGGAAAAGAGAGGATGGAAAGCAGAAAATCCACTATGCCCAACAAGACCCGCAAAAAAGGCCGGGTTCCCACTCACCCACCATCGACCTCGATGACTTTCTTCATTTTTATGAGGCCCTTACTGACAAGGATATCGCTATCATGCTCGAAGTAAAGGATAAGAACATCTCAGCCTTGAAATGTATGCACGTTATAGAGGGAGCCACCAAAGAACAGTTGCAAGAGCAGTGGCTCAAGTACAAGCCTCTGGTCACCGAGCGTGACGCTGCAAAAATCTGGAATATTGAAGACCTACTCAAGAATGCTGTGGATCAAAAAGAACTGAGCATCGGCTTCTATAGGCTTCTTGGGCAAGTGCTCTCCTTGGAAGTTACCAGATCACAAGCTACCATTACTGCCAATGAAATGGCTAAGAAATGCATACAGACCCCCGCAGAAGATAAGCGTATAGCCAAAAGGATAGGCGAATATAAGCAGGCTCAGATACCACTTATAAAACTCAAGCAATCGATTATGAACTTAGCAAATAAACATAAAGTAAAAGAGGTGCTCACCTCATACTACTTTATGCTGTAGG
>CAXYZP010000261.1:0-2916 GCA_964293175.1 uncultured Sphaerochaeta sp. | reverse complement strand
TACAGAATGTCCCCCAAGACATTTCTGAGGCTGCTATGATCGATGGGGCGGGAAAGGTGAGGCGCGTTTTTTCTATCATCCTGCCGTACCTCAGCCCTGTCATTAAGGTATCGGTTTCGATGTCCATCATCGAGAACTTCAAGCAGTTTCCTCTCTTCTGGACAATGACCGGAGGCGGGCCGAACAACGCTACCACTACCTTGGCCGTCCTTAGTTATCGTGAAGCGTTCGTCGGTATGAACCTTGGTGCCGGTGCTGCTGTAACCACGCTTTGGATGCTCATGATGATAGTAGTCATATTTGGCTACAACAAGCTCTTCAGAGTGGAGGAGTTCTGATGAAAACCACAATGAAATCCGATACCAAGTTGTTTTCCTTCTTCAAGTATGTCGCCCTGGCGGGAATCCTGCTCTTCTTGCTATTTCCCCTCTACTGGGTACTTATCACAGCCTTCAAGACAAACATGGAGGCATACCGCTATCCTCCGACCTTTTTCCCTCCAGTTCCCGTACTCGACAGTTTTATCAGCCTGTTTAGAGAGAATAACCAGTTCTTTGTCTACTACAAGAACAACATCATCGTATCCTCCATAGTGGCGTTGCTCTGTTGTGTCATCGCCATATTCTCTGGATATTCCCTAGCACGATTCAAGAACCAGTGGAACAAGTGGTTCTTCGCCCTATTGCTTGCCTCTCAGATGTTTCCGGTTATTAGCCGAATGATCAGTCTCTACTCAATTATGGGTAAGCTTGGTATCATAAACACGCTAGGGGGGCTTTCTTTGGCCTTGCTTGCCGCCCAAGCACCGTTTTGCATTATCCTGATGTCGAGCTTCTTTATGGGTATCCCCAAGGAGATCGAGGAAGCGGCCTATGTCGATGGTGCAGGAAGGTGGAGAATTCTTTTCTCCATAGTCACGCCCTTGGTGAAGAGTGGTCTGGTTGCGGTAGGTATTTATGCGTTTCTTATGACTTGGGATGACTATTTACATGCAGCAACTCTCATCCAGGCGGATATGAAGCGAACCCTTTCTGTAGGAATCGCCTTGAGATATCTTGGTGAACTTTCCTATGACTGGTTCCTGGTAAATACCATCTCTATAGTGGGAACCATCCCCGTAGTGTTGCTGTTTTTCTTTTTTCAGAAATATATGATCAAAGGTTTGGTGGCAGGTGCCGTCAAAGGCTGACGATCTGTGTAAGGGAGTGAACAATGCCTAGACAAGTAGTATTTATTATGACTGACACCACACGCAAAGATATGCTGGGTTGTTATGGAAACGAAAAGATGAAGACCCCTCATCTGGATAAAATGGCCGAGGAGGGTATCCGCTATGAAAGTGCCTACACCACACAACCTGTGTGTGGTCCCGCGCGTTCTGCTCTCTTTACCGGAACCTTCCCCCATTCCAACGGGGTGGTCACCAACTGTGTCCCCCTAGGGGAGAATGTAAAGACGATTGGACAGCGGCTGAGTGATAAGGGCATCAAGTGTGCCTATACCGGAAAGTGGCACCTCGATGGAGGAGACTATTTTGGTAATGGTATCTGCCCTGAAGGATGGGACCCTGACTACTGGTATGATATGCATCGCTACCTTCTTGAGCTAAGCGAAGAGGACCGCATTCGGTCACGCCAGGCAGATACCTCCTTTGATGAGGATTGGGACGAAAGCATGACCTATGCGCATAGGGTCTCTGACAAGGCTCTCTCCTTCTTGGAGAACCATGAGGATGAGGACTTTTTCCTTACCGTCTCCTATGACGAACCCCACGGCCCGTGTATCTGTCCTGCACCGTTTAACACGATGTATGAGAATTTTGTCTTTGAGGATAACGAAACGTTCCATGATACCTTGGAAGACAAGCCTCTGCTGCAGAAGCTCTGGGCAGGTGAGGACCTTGATAAGAAGCCTTCCGAACTGAACAAGAGTTCAAAGATGCTCTCTCTCTTTCTTGGTTGCAACAGCTTTGTGGATCAGGAGATCGGACGAGTACTCGATAAGATAGCTTCAATTGCCCCTGATGCCTTGGTATTTTTTACCTCGGACCATGGGGATATGTTGGGGTCCCATAGATTGCAGACCAAGAACGCCTGCTTCTACAAGGAAATTACCAACATCCCGTTGCTTATCAAGGCAGGCGCGGGCACTGAGAAGAACAAGGGTATTGTAGTGGACTACCCAGCCTCTCATATTGATGTGTCTCCTACTATCCTTGATTACTTCGGTTTTGAAGTACCTGCCCTAATGGAAGGCAAGAGCATGCTCGCGCAGATCGAAGATCCAAGGGTAAGAATCAATGACCTGGTCTTCTGTGAGTTTACCCGCTATGAAGTTGACCATGATGGCTTTGGAGGGTTGCAGATGATGCGCAGTGTCACCGACGGCCGATGGAAGCTATCCATCAACCTGATGGACACCGACGAGCTGTATGATCTGGATAATGATCCTCATGAGGTGAAGAACCTTATCAATGTTCATAAGGCAAGTAAGGTTCGCGACGAATTGCATGACGCACTTATCAAGCACATGGACGATACTCGAGACCTCTATCGTGGCTATCAGTGGCTGGTCAGGCCTTGGAGAGAGGGCAAGAGTCCCTCCTGGCAGAATAGCGGCTTTACCAGGCAGCGTGAGAATGATGAGTATGAAGAGCGACAGTGGGACTATGACACCGGTCTTCCCATGAAGGAAGCTGTGCGTGATAAGAAGCTGTATGATATGAAGAAATAGGGAAAGGCCGTAGAGTAACACGTTTGATCTCTTTCAGCGTGTTGCTCAATTTCTTCTAGCGTGGTAAAAGTATTCATACACAGTATTCAATTTTTTACGTATAATGTCCGTATGTCTTCAAGCCAACCATTTTCAGTGGAACTTCTATCCAAGACATACGGAACTAGGATATAAAAGGCATGG
>CAXYZP010000260.1:0-2924 GCA_964293175.1 uncultured Sphaerochaeta sp. | reverse complement strand
CACAGTCACCGCAAACCAGGGCGGCTCGTTGTTACTGATATCGATGATGCGCGCCTGAAGCGTGCAGCAGATATCTACACCGTAGCCGAAGCCAAAAAGCAGGGTGTTGAGCTCATTTATCTGAATACCAAGACTGTTGCTGATCCTGTTGCAAAGCTCATGGAACTTACCGATGGTAAGGGGTATGACGATGTGTTGGTCATGGCTCCTGTGAAGGCTCTTGTCGAGCAGGCTGACCATATCCTTGGTCGTGATGGGTGTCTTAACTTCTTCGCCGGTCCTGAACGCACCGACTTCTCTGCATCGTTGAATTTCTATAACGTCCACTATGCCTCTACACATATTGTAGGGACAAGTGGTGGCAATACCGACGATATGCGTGAGTCTTTGGAGATGATGGGTAAGGGCTTGCTCAATCCCGCTGGCCTGGTCACTCATATCGGTGGTCTTCAGGCAGTACCTGAGACGGTCATAAACCTTCCTTCCATCCCCGGTGGAAAGAAGATGATCTACACCCATTTTGATTGTGATCTGACCGCGATCGATGATTTTGCAGAGTTGGGCAAGACCAAGCCTCTATTTGCCGAACTTGACAAGTTGGTAAAGAAGCATAATGGACTATGGTCAGCTGAAGCTGAAGCATACCTCTTGGCCAACTGCAAGGAGTAGGGATGAAAAAGCATATCGCAGTAGACCTGGGTGCTTCCAACGGTCGGGTTATAGTGGGAGATCTTACGAATTTTGAGGTTGTACACCGATTCGTAACCCACAATGACCAGATCTTGGGAGAGTTTTACTGGAATCTGCTCGGACTGTTTTCTGAGATCAAGACTGGGTTGAAGAAAGCCTTCGCCCAGTATGGCTCTGAGATTGGTTCGATCGGCATCGATACTTGGGGGGTCGACTATGTCCTCCTTGATGAGACGGGCTCTCCTGTGTCGCTGTGCTACCACTATCGTGATAGCAGAACCGATGGCATGATCGAGGAAGTATCGGAGAAGTTGGGTGGCAAAATGCGGCTTTTTGAAAAGACCGGTATCGCCTTCAACTCGTTCAATACGCTGTTTCAGCTTGCTGCAATGCAGAAAATGCGCCCAGGTGCCTTATCTGTTGCCCATCACTACCTCTCGATTCCTGACATTCTGGCCTATTGGCTGACCGGGGTTATGAAAAACGAAAGGACTCACGCCTCAACAACCCAGCTCTATGATCCTGTGACCAAAAACTGGGCTTGGGACCTTATGGATGAGATGGGATTCGATAAGAGCCTATTTGGCGAGATAGTCGATAGTGGAACCGTCTTGGGTTCTCTGACACCTGCTGTCAGCCATGAGGTTGGTGCTCCAAAAGGAGTGTCTGTCATTGCAAGTGCAGCTCACGATACAGCTAGTGCTGTAGCTGCAGTTCCTGTTGTCGCCGGTGAGGTGCCTCTCTATATTTCAAGTGGGACATGGTCGCTCTTGGGTGTGGAGATAGATGAACCTATCATTACGGCCCTTGCCATGGACAGCGGATTCACCAACGAGGCCTCTGCTAGTGGAGGTATCCGGTTTTTGAAGAACATCATGGGCATGTGGATCCAGCAGGAGTGCGTACGCCACTGGGAAAGCCAGGGGGAAGAGATATCCTGGAAAGAATTGGACAAGGATACCCTTGCATGCTCTTCCTATGAGGGATATATCGACCCTGCAGATCAGGTTTTTCTTAAGCCCAACAGCTATGATAACCTTATGGTCGACCGTATCACAGGATGGTGCGCCGAACATGGACAGACTCCCCCATCCTCAAAGGGTGAGTTCATGGTTGCCATCTATCGTGGGCTTGCAAAGATCTATGCCCTGTCTATCCGGCAGTTAGAGGAGATAACGGGTAAGAAGTTTACCTCTCTCTATATCATAGGCGGAGGGTGCAAGAACGAGATCCTGGACCAGTGGACAGCCACTGAGACTGGCCTCACTGTCTATGCAGGTCCTGTTGAGGCCACAGCCTTGGGTAATACGCTAATGCAGATGTATGCCACAGGTGAGATAGCCTCACTGCAGAAGGGAAGGGATAGGATCAAGGCCGAGCAGAAGGTGAAAGCTTTCCATCCCTGATCGTTTTAGCCCGCTGAAAAAGTAACAAATAAGAGAACGCGCCGTTATTACAACGGTGGGTTCTCGCTTGTAACTACTGGAAACTTTGGTTCCCGTCGTTTTTACATTGTTCGTGAATCACCATATTCAACACCACCGGTAATCGACCAACCACCGTCTACATGGAATACTTGTCCGGATACGAAAGATCCATCTTGCAACAGGTACACTACGGCAGAAGCAAGCTCGTCAGGCTGGCCCCACCGGCCAATAGCCGTAGTTGCAATGCTGTTTTTTGCACCCTCTTCAGTTGCAAGAGTTGCTTCGTTGATAGAGGTTTCAATTGTCCCTGGAGCAACACTGTTGATGAGAATCCCCTGGCGTCCGTACTCGACTGCCGCCTGCCTGGTAAGGGCTTCTACTGCGCCCTTGGACGCTGAATAGGAGGCAAGACCCTGAAGTCCTTTTGACCCTGCCAATGATGAAATGTTCACGATTCTGCCACCGCCACGCTCAAGCATGCTTGGTATCACTGCCTGCATGCCAAGCCACACACCTTTTGCATTGATGTTCAGTACGGTGTCCCAAGCCTCTTCTGTAAGGTCGACTACTGTATCGGAGCTGACCCTGTTTACCACACCAGCAACAGCGACAAGATAATCAACTCCGCCGAACTCTTTGTTCACTTCGGACATCATGTTCTTCCAATCAGATGAAACGCTCACATCGATTTTTTTACTCACAGCATTTCCACCCTGTGCCTTGATGCTTTTGACCGTATCCTCTGCTCCCTTGAGGTCGGCACACACAACAGAAACGCCATTTCTAGCGAGCTGTTTTGCTACAGAT
>CAXYZP010000259.1:0-2937 GCA_964293175.1 uncultured Sphaerochaeta sp. | reverse complement strand
CCCGAAGATGTCTCCGTCATCATTGCTCAGGCTCATGGCGTAGCTATGGCTAAGGGCATTGGCCAGTGCGATGGCCAGGCAACGGGACATAGGATCATCGCTTTGGATTTTCTCCAGCAATATGATGGCAGGACTTCCTTCATATTCCACGGGGTCTTTGAATACGGTACAGGTTCCGCTTTTCTCTTTGGGGGTATAGCAGAGCCCACAGTTTCCATTGCTCAGGGTAACGGCAGTGTATCCCAGTCCCAGATGTATCTCTTCGATAGTTTCCAAGGCAGAGGATGTCTTGAACTGTTTGAGTATTTTGTCATTGAGTAGCATACGTATCTCCTATTCTCAATTGTACTGTAGAAAACCCATTATGCAAGAAGAAATATAATCAAAAGTCCCATCCTATAGTATAGAATGGGACTTTTGATTATATTTTGTATTTTTGTATGGTCATTCAGCTATGCAACAACTCTCTCTCTCTCGTACAGCAATGACGGTCACCGAACCTTTTCCGAAGACAGATTCAAGATAGTCAGAAAAGAGGGTGAGCTTGTCGGTGGGGACATAGGCCTGGATGGTTCCTGCAAACCCTCCGCCATGGACGCGAACGGTGGAGAGGTCACCAAGGATTTCCTTAGTCATAGCAATGCCGATGCTGAGGCCCTGTTCGGCGGGGTTGGTGGTGGGATATAAGTTCTGTAAAAAGCAGAAGGAACTTTCTCCGCTTGATCGGACTTGACTCAGGTACGTTTGCATATCCTCGCCCTTGAGGGCGCTAAGCATACTAGATACGCGCTCATTCTCTCCAAAGAAGTGGATGGCGCGCAAGAGGGCTCGGTCATTGTTGAGCTGTTTTCGAAGGTGTGGCAACGCATTGGCAAAAGCCTCTGTCTCCACTTCGCGAAGGTTCTGCTTACCGAAGAAAGCAGCTACCTGACGCATCTCCTTGGGCACAGAAGCATACTCTGGGGTAAGGTCGGCATGGTTACCGCCAGTATCGACTATGACCAGATGGTAGCCATGTTTCTCAAAGGAGAAAGGAATGGGTGTGACAACAGGGTTTTGGGCGTCCTTGAAGTCGATGGAGACAATACCGCCGTTTGCACAAGCTACCTGATCCATAAGACCCGATGGTTTGCCAAAGTAATGGTTCTCACTGAACTGCCCAATGATAGCCAGCTCGATAGGCGAGAGCTTATCCTCATTGAACAAGTGGTTGAAGATGGTACCACACAATACCTCTATAGCAGCAGAGGATGAGAGACCAGAGCCTTTAAGGACACGGCTGGTGGTGTTTGCCTGCCATCCACCGATGGCGATTCCTCTCTCTTTGAATGCAAAGGCTATGCCACGAAGCAGAGCTTCTGTGGTATTCTTCTCCGATTCGACCATCTGTAGGGAAGCGAGGTCGATCTCAACAGAAGGGTAGCCCTCACTAACCAGCACCACACGGTTATCATCACGAGGGGAGACAGCTGCTATGGTATCCAGGTTGATCGTAGCAGCAAGCACCTTGCCAAGGTTATGATCCGTATGGTTGCCACCCAGTTCACTGCGTCCTGCAGTGGAAAAAAGCTGTGCTTCTGCTGTCTTGAATAGCTTTGTGTGAGTATCCAAAAGGGAGATGTAGCGAGCGTCCATCTCGTTCTTGTCGTATCGTTTTGCATACAGGGAGGGGTATACCTCATGCAACAGACCTTTTCGGATCATCTCTACTGTAGCCATAATTCTCTCCTTCTGGGGTGTTTCCTAGCATTCATACTACCATAGCTTTCTTTGCCGGAGGTAGTTCAAACTTAGAGGGTTCTATAAGGATCTAAGATTGGATTACTGACAGCATGCTCTTGTGTATATATATGTACACGTGTACAATACTCAAACCAGCTTCGCTTGTCAATTCCTATGGAGGCCCCTATGCAGATAACACGAGACCAGGTAGCAAAGCTTGCTCAAGTAAGCAGTGCTACGGTTTCCCGAGTCTTTAACAATCCGGATTCTGTTTCATCACTGTTGCGCGAAGCTGTGTTGCAAGCTTCTGAAGATCTGGGGTATACCCCTAACAAGGCTGCCGGGATGCTCAGACGCAGGGGAACAGGGGTGCTGGCCTTTGTCGAGCTGCAGAAAAAAGACAGACCCTACTACTGGGGAGATCTTGAAAGCTTTGACTGGTTCTTTGGCAGAAGCATCAGGGGTGTGCAGGAGGTTATTAAGGACACCTCTTGGCAACTGAGGTTTTACAAAATAACAACAAGAAAAGAACTGGAGATTATAGCTCTTCACTGTGATGGAATCCTTGCCTATGATGTTGATACACAAGAGGAAATAGAGCTTTTTAGTGATCTCAAAGTGCCCTATGTGCTTTCTCACCATCTCAGTAAAGCAGCGGCTTCTTCTGTTGTGGCAACTGATAATTATCATGGGGGAACCCTACAAGCACAGTTTCTCAAGAGTAAGGGCTGTACAAAGCCTTTGTATATCACCGGGTATCTCGATAGCGTGGTTCCCCACTCCCAGAGGCTGCAGGGGTTTCTTTCACTGTTTCCAAATGCCAAGATAGTGGAAACCATGATAGGAACGCCTGATGCCGTAGCTGATATTCTTTCTAGCATAACAAAGGATATCAAAGAAAAGACCATTGATAGCCTAGCGGCAGTCAATGATCTTACCTTGTTTGAACTGTTGATCAAAAGCAGGAGCATCCTTCCTAGCGTCGGCTACGATGGTTCTCCCTTCTATAGGCTTTTCAGTGGGCCTTTGGCCAGTGTGGACATTCAAAGCGGCGAGATATACAAACAAGCTACCGTAGAGCTTCTCGCCTTGCTAGGGGGAGCAGGGCCTGAGCAAAAGGTCATAGTGCCTAAACTGGTAAAACTCTGATGTTATCTGTGCTGTGTTACAACAAATATGTGACATAGATCTCTCGTGATGTATCTGATGTAATGA
>CAXYZP010000258.1:0-2953 GCA_964293175.1 uncultured Sphaerochaeta sp. | reverse complement strand
TGATAAAGGGAGTAACCCTACGTTTATAGCGACCTAGGTCCTTATAGTACATCACCTCAAAGACATCCTGATCTTTTCTGAAACGCTGGTAGGCCCGATGATAGGATGCATATGCTGGAATGATTCCAATGCAATCCTGGGAGAGCAGACGTTTCCTGACAGCCTCTGGATTGGTTATTGAGATGGGAAGGCCTGCTTCATAGATGGCAAGAAACATCTGTAGGGTTTCAGCCATCCTTCCCAATGATTCCCCAGTTAGCTCGATCACATACCGTTCATTTTTACTATACAGGGGTCTGTATACAGCAAGATTGATGTGCGTGGTATTTCCTCCACGCTTGATCTCCCAAGGATGGCCCCCGCTCTCTCGCAAAGGGTGTGTATTGTCAATCCAAGCGGCGAACTCTTCAGGTGAATCACCGTCGATCTTGAGCAGGCCGTCATCACGGCCATCTGCAAACATGCGGTAGAGCTCTCTTCCACAGAGGTCTTCATCCACCACTTCATCTTCTCTTCGTGCAGCGATGTAGGCGATCTTGCAATAGGCAAAATACTCATTGGCCGTGAGGGAGGTCGGCTCGGTATGTTCACTTGTCCACAGACGTACATTTTCTATGAGTTCTACAATCTTTTTTGCCTTGTCCTGCCCGATCGCATCATCAAGGCGATAGTATGCGGGGAAAGAGGAGCGGATCAGAGCATGCGGAACTACTCCCTGGCGTAGCTCCAGAGGGTATTCAAGCTGCATACGTTTGCTGTTCCCTATCCAGTCCTTACGAAGAAGCTTTAACCAAGCAAGGGAAAGATCAATGAGTTCTGGCCACAACCCAAGTTGGCAACGATCAAAACCAGATACGGGCTTGACTTCATCTGGTGGGAGGAATTCAAGCCCTCCTGCATTGCCGGAAATATCAATAAACATGTAGCTCTCCATATACTTCACAACTCTCAGGTGGTGCCACTTGGCATCCTGACTGGGGAACAATACTTCCCAGATATGATCCAAAGAGCTGATAGTGTACTGAAATGCCTGGATCTCTTGTACAAAGGAGAAAAGTTTCTGTTCAAGGGTGGATTCTTTCTTCATGGTTAATCTTCTCCCAATGTGGCGTAGTTTCGTCACTATGATGGTTCTACCATCAGCCTTTTCTTGCACCCTGTCAATGTTTTTCCTTTGTGGGTGTAAATTTTCTACCTTCCTTATCCTATACCCACAACCAAAACATCATGCTCCAAATGCCCTACCATACTTCTGTGTCTAGAACATGTGGAAGTTGTCTCTGATATCTGTTTTATTGAAACGATATTGTTTGCATTGACACGACATCAGAACCGTGGTATACCTTGGATACGGAATAAGGAGAGGTTAGAAATGGCAAGGAAAGCAGAAACTCCCAAGACGGAGACTATCGAGAAGATAGTGAGTGTGTACAAGAATACAGGATCCATCACTGAAACTGCCCTGCAGATGGAAATATCAACTACGAAGGTGAGAAAAATTCTCATTACCGAAAGATTGTGGTCAAGTGCACGGTCTGTTCAGATCCGTGAACTATCAGATCAGGGAAAATCCTCGTCAGAGATTGCTGAAACCCTAGAGATCAGCAAAGCGATGGTCCAGAACTACCTACCCTACGAGAAGGGACTGTATGATGAGCCGGAGAAAACAGACACTGCAACTCGAAGCGAGATGTATCGCAAGCGAAATCGGGCGCATGCGCAAAAAAGTAAAGGCTCCGAAAAACAGACAATAGGGGGCTTACCTTCGATACAAGACAGCGCAACACCTGACGAGAAGAAGAAACTTTTTGCCATGCACCTGCATCTTGAACTGCGTGATAGCCAACTTGATGACATGCCTGCTGATAAAGCGAAAATCCTTGCCAAGTACGGGGCCGTCACAAAGTCTATCTCCCGGGATGTCATAGTCCCATCCTCCTTGGCCCTGCATCAGATGCATTACCTCATCAACATGGCCTTTGGCTGGACGAACAGCCATCTGCACAATTTCCAGCTGCCGGAGCCGTTGTTCCAGACGCTGACAGAGGGAAAGTTGTTGGAGGTGGCACCGGTGTTCGGCTATTATCTCCAGTTTCCCAACACCACCTTCAATGACGCATTCTGGGATGACGACTACGATGAGACCAAAAGTCCTAGGACTTGGATGCGCTCAAAGTACCTCAAGCAGTACAAATATGGGGGGTATAGTGAGTACTGGATAGAAAATCAGGCTGAGATTCTTGATTTGGCCTATCATCTACCTATTCTGGATGTGCGTCCGTTCCGATTGAGAAAAGAAAAAGAGAGCCACAGAAAAGTGCCATTCGAAGATGCAACATTGCAGGATCTCTCCGATGCCGTCATCTTCGATAATGGAATGCCTGATGCACTGAAAGAAAGCCTTCGGTTAGGCGAAATTCTTTCACTCTCTCCCCTAGACATCGAGGTGGCAAAGGCTACTTCCTTGGAAACCGACACCAGCTCTGTTCGGTTGTACAAGCACTATCGTGATATCGTTATTTCAGGGGCCAGAGAAGAGGATGGACTGTATGATAAGGCGGCATATTACACTGCTGCCGGGCAGATGGGAAAGCTTCAAAAGAAGAGTGAACCAGATGCAATCATGCCGATCGCAAGGAAAATTGTGTATAGCTACGATTATGGTGATGGTTGGGAGGTGGATATCTCGATGGTTCGGGAGTTTGGGAAAGACAACCAGGGGGTAGACGATGAAACGGCTGCTAAAGTCATTGCCGATCACAAACCGATCTGTATAGCCAAAGATGGCCTCAATGTGCTTGATGACTGTGGAAATGTGCATGGCTATATCGATATGCTCCGTTTGATCCATGAAGGTGACAGGGACGAAAAACAGGAGATGAGAGACTGGGCACGAGGACAAGGGTGGACAGGCAGGGATGCGAGTCCGAAGCTTATGATCTAGATGTAAGGA
>CAXYZP010000257.1:0-2984 GCA_964293175.1 uncultured Sphaerochaeta sp. | reverse complement strand
GGCATACCCCTTATTATCGATACGGGTATTCCGAGGCTCAATAAGCAATTCACAAGCATGTTTTTTCAGCAGGGGGAGGCAGAGCTCCAAGCCCACGACCATCGCCTCCAGCTGAGATTCATGGCTCTGCTGTGTTGCAGAACCTACACCACAGACAATCAGGCGATTACCAAACTTCTGCGACATTTCGATACTTTGGTGCAGCTGTTCAACAAACTGTGTGTGCACCGAAGGATCCACAAGAGAACTCTCTCTCATTCCCATAGCATGGCATGAGAGAGAAGCCTCTTTAAGCAAGGCCGCCAAGGCAGAAGGATCCTCCTGGGGGAAAGCCTTCCATTCCACAAATCGATATCCCATCTCATGCAACTTATTCAGCTGGGCAAGGGTGGGAACACTCTGAAAGATAGTATCCAAACTTACACTATACTGCACTATTTTACTCCAAATGAAAACTTCGTCGTATGTTTGTAGACAGAAGTACTGTCAAGCAAGCATGAAGGGAAGTCAGGATGATTCGGGCTATCAGGATAAAATTGAGTCTCAAAACAGACCCCTCCATGCTTCGGATATACTACCCCAGCCTTACCAATGGTCTTTCCATCAATAAAGTTGCCCGAGTACATCTGCACAGCAGGAAGTGATGAGCTTATCTTCATTGTCCGACCCGAAACGGGATCACACACCTGGGCAAACTCAAAAAGTTGAGAATTATGCTTTGCAAGCACAAAGCAGTGGTCATATCCTCCAGCTTCTTCAATGTCCCTTCCCAAAGCCTTCTTCTTGGTAAAGTCAAAGGGGGTACCCTCTACAGAGAGAACCTCCCCTGTAGGAATGAGTTGTTCATTGACAGGAAGATACCTGTCACAATTGAGCAACACCTCATGATTGAGAATTGTCCCACTTGCCGCACCACCCAGATTGAAATAGCTGTGGTTGGTCATGTTCATCAAAGTTTTTTGTGTGGTGGTCGCCTCGTACTCTATAACCAGATCCCCACTGGGACGCAACAGATAGGTAACCGTACAGTTCACCGCCACAGGCATTCCACCATCTCCCTCAGGGCTATACAGGCTGAGCACTACACCAGGGGAGCCCGACCACTCAAACGGCTCCATATGCCAGTTTTTCCATCCAAAATTACTCTTGCCGCTGTGTAGGGAATTTTCCCCGTCATTAATCTCCATCTGGTACGCCACTCCATCAATGGAGAACTTTCCCTTTGCTATCCTGTTGGCAAACCGACCGACAACCTGTCCAAAATATGTAGTGGAGGTAAGATTATCTAAAGGATTGTCAAAACCCAGGACTATATCACGGACCGAACCATACCGGTCAGGAACCTTCAAAGATTTAAGAACTCCGCCCAAACTAAGAATTTCAGCTGAGTAAGGTCCACTGGTCAAAGAGGCCACATAGATATTCTCACCGTCTTTTGTCGTTCCGCAAACTTGTTTTTTCAGCATTTTGAGGCTCCCTGGATAATCGTAAGTATATATATAAGAGTATACACTCCCTTTGCAGAGGCAACAACCAACAAATTGGTAAAATGGACCAGAGCTAAAAAAACTTTAGAAACCCCTCTACATACCAAGGATAAAAACACAACCATCAAGCAACTAAATCAAAGCTATCCCCCACACATAAACATAAGCCTCCGCGTGGCGGAAGCTTATGTTTATGGATACAATTACTTGTGCAAGGGTACTCTAACTATCAGAATTTACCCCCAAGTTCTCAGAAAGTGCCGATCTCAAAATCCGCATTATATGGATATCTTCCTAGGAAGAAGCCTCATCGCTCTTCAGGACAGCAAGGAAAGCACTCTGTGGAATTTCAACGTTTCCTACCATCTTCATGCGTTTCTTTCCTTCCTTCTGTTTTTCCAACAACTTACGTTTTCTGCTGATATCGCCACCATAGCACTTAGCCGTGACGTCCTTACGGAAAGCTGTTATCGTCTCACGACTTACAATGGTGCCACCAATAGTAGCCTGAATTGCAATCTTGAACTGCTGGCGAGGGATCTCACCACGGAGGCGGTTACAAACCTGTCTGCCCCGAGTCTGACTGTTTCCCCTAAAGACCAACTGGCTCAAAGCATCAACAGGTTCGCCATTGACCAGGATATCGAGCCTGACCAGGTCAGTCCTCTTGTAATCCTGCACTTCGTAGTCAAAGGAAGCATAGCCACGGGAAATGGACTTGAGACGGTCGTAGAAATCAAACAGGACCTCTGCAAGAGGCATATCATATACCAGCTCCACTCGCGTCGCATCCAAGTAGTTCATCTCTTTCTGATTCCCTCGCTTCTCCATGCATAAGTTGATGATCGGCCCGACAAACTTGGTCGGGGTTATCACACTGGCCTTTATGTACGGCTCTTCAGCATATTCCACCTGCATAGGATCGGGGTATTCCAGAGGGTTATCAATATATTTGATCTCACCATTCTTAAGATGCACAATATACTTTACCGAGGGGCTGGTGAATACAATGGAAAGATCGAACTCTCGCTCAATCCTTTCCTGAACAACCTCAAGGTGCAACATGCCCAAAAAGCCACACCTGAAACCAAAGCCAAGGGCAGCTGAGCTGTCCTTCTCATAAACTAGGGAGGCATCGTTAAGCTTGAGCCGCTCGATGGAGTTGATCAGTTCTTCATAGTCATTGGTATCCACAGGATAAATGGAGCTGAATACAACAGGCTTGACTTCCTTAAATCCTGGCAAAGGAATCTTAGAGCCTTTGACCGTTGAGGTTATGGTGTCACCCACCCCTACATCACTAATCGTCTTGATGCCTGCAATACAGTAACCGACATCCCCATAACGAAGCTCATTTTTCTTGACCAGACCAAGCTGGAAGATTCCGAGCTCTTCTATCTTATAGGTAGAGCCACTGTGTATGAACTTCACATCCTGACCTTCTTTCATCATCCCTTCAAAAATCCTGAAGTGGACGATGACACCGCGGTAGGCATC
>CAXYZP010000256.1:0-2993 GCA_964293175.1 uncultured Sphaerochaeta sp. | reverse complement strand
GTTATACGTCCTGCAGAGACTTTCAAGCAAAGAATATCCTTGCCGTCTTCCTTCAACGCTGACAACACGAATTGCGGCAACGGTATAATGCGTTCCTCGATCAGTCTGCTGATTGCCTCGGCATCACCTTGGGCATCATTGAGCCCGACAACCTGTATGTTATCACTCACACCGAAAAGCACCATGCCACCAAAGGAGTTGGAATAAGCGCTGACACTCTTCAACCAGCTTTTCGGCTTCCTTGTTTCGAGCATAACTTTAAAATCGTATTCGGTGACTTCTGCAACAAGCTCATCAATCATTCTGGTATCTTCCCCTCAATACTTTTTCTCATAATACCATATAAACCGCATCGACAGCAGAGATTTTCTCTTGAGTTTCACTTGAAACATACATCCCAGCAGGAAGTTCCTGCTGGGATGTATGTTTGTTTCTATTATTTTCGTAATGCTTGATTCCGTATGATCCTACTCTATCTTTGCCAGTTCCTTGAACAAGCTGTTGCACACCAGATACATCCTGGGGATATGGAAAGGGCCCTTATACATATTCCCCTTCAAGGGAGTCGATAGCGTATTGTCATGATGCAGGTACCCATACCACTCGCCAAACTCGCCATCAACAAAGTTCGCCTTGATATACTGATCCACCTCACTGAACTGCTCGAGGTACTGCTTGTCACCAGTCAGGGAGTAAGCCATTACGTTAGCAATGGAGGCCTCACACTGTGGCCACCAGAACTTCATATCATGCCAGTACTCGGTGGCGCTCTTGCCCAAGGCATCGCGGAAATAGATGATGCCGCCCTTATTTGCATCCCAACCTACCTTCCACATCCAGTTGAGCATCTTGGTGCCCAACTGCATGAGGGCGGCATCGTTGTTGCGATACGTAGCCTCACGCATGATAAACCAGGCACCTTCTATGGCGTGGCCAGGATTAAGGAGCCTTCCTTCAAAATGCTCAAGTTCCAGGGTTCCATTCTCAGAGCACTGCTCCACCACAATCTTAAGCTCGTCGCGGACAAAATATTTCTTGATCTCTTCAATAAGACCATCGATAAGCAGGGTCAGTTCCACCTTGTGCAGAGGACAAGCTTCACGAAGTTCCTGTGCTGTATTAAGCAAGATTATGGGAACACCGAAGCCCCGTGATGCTCGCTCAGACTTGGGAATAAGGATATCAGAACTGTTGAGTGTCTTGAGAACTGTCTGGAACAGGTCGTACGCCTTGACGGCATACTCCTCTTTTCCAAAAGCCCTGCTATAGGACGCAAACCCTATGATGGCAAAGGTCTCGCTGAAGACATAGCGAATGCGCTTTACCACAGGCTTGCCTTCACGACTGACCCTGAAGTACATACGCCCATCAGAAGGGTCAAAGCCATACTGCTCGATGAAGGAGACCAAGGAGTCACAGACTTCCTGGTACTCAGGCCTCTTGTCATACATGCGTGCTGCTTCGCTGAAGGTCCATAGAGCCCTGCCCTGAAACCAGATGGACTTGTCCGTCTCCAACAGGGCTCCGTCACGGTCGAGGCCGGTCAGCATCCCCCCATATTCACGGTCAAAGCCATGGTCCAGCCAGAAGGGAAGCACATTGTCCAAGAGCATCGTCTGATACTCGTTTGCAAGAATAGAGAACCTGTTTTTCATATGTGACCTCACCTATCATTCTATCATACCAAAAACAAGCATAATACCTACCCTATATTTAGTCACTGGTAGTGAAAATTAGATATTTCAACCACTCTCTCGCGTTGTATCGAATGTTCCACAATACTTCTTGATTATTAGTACTATATATAGTATCACTATAGACGAATCGCTAATTTCTTGATTATCTGGGAGGAAATATTTTTGTCATCCTTAAAAAAAAAGATTGGTAAAATGATTTCACAACCGAACAACATAGACTTTGCAACTTTGGATTCAGTGTTGAAAGGAATTGGATGTATGGTAAGAAATAAAGGAAGCTCACATTTTTTCTACAAACAACCCAACAGCTCTACCTCAATCACTATACCAAAAGCAAAACCAGTTTTAAAATGTTATATCATTCAAGTAATTAAGTTATTCAAACTAAAGGAGATATACGATGAGATCACTTAGTGAATATTTGGCTCTTCCCTACACTTACATACTGAAACAGGAATCTGATGGATCATATTTCATTTGCGTTAAGGAACTTCCAGGATGTATGTCTGTAGGAGATAGCGTAGCAGATGCACATGAAATGATCAGAGATGCAATGGAAACATGGATTAGCTATTCTCTAGAGGACGGGATAAATATTCCAGAGCCTGAAGAGGAAACGCTGGATGAGTATAGTGGGAAATTCGTAGTCCGCATTACTCCTACCCTTCATAAAAAACTAGCAGAAGGGGCAAAGAAACAAGGGGTAAGCATGAATCATTATACTTCGGAACTCCTTTCAGAACGATGCAGCATCATAGAAACGTATGGAAGAGTAAATTCTCACCTAGTCAAGGCAATCGCTGGTTGGCAATCATCCCAAGAAGAATATTTACTAGCCGGGGAAAACCCAGTACCTTATGGTGTTTCAGCGTCAAAAAAAGGTAAAAAGTGACAGGGTATGCTTTTGGGTGAACGATTCATGCAGAGATGAGGGGAAAAGTATCCCAAACACCTTTCAGAACCCAACCATTCTTGATTCTTGTCCTACCCTATGGCATTATTGCGCAATGCATACCAAAGAAACGCTACAAGCAGATTTGAAAAAGATGGGTATCGATCCCAAAGGGACCACGTCGGCCCACTTCTCCTACAACAGCCTCGGGGGGGTTGAAGGCGGAGCCGAGACGGTCATCGATGCCTTTGTTGAGTACATGAGTGAAGGTCTGATGGTATTCGCTACCCATACCTGGGCTACTGTCGATGCAGATCAGCCTAGCTATAGCCGGGAGCACACAGCCTGCTGTACCGGTATTGTTCCTGAACTTGCACGAAAAAAAGCAGGCGCCTTCCGTTCCG
>CAXYZP010000255.1:0-2999 GCA_964293175.1 uncultured Sphaerochaeta sp. | reverse complement strand
ACAGCCAAAAACCTTATGTTGATCGAAAAGACTATGGATGAACTGAGCTCTACCAAGGAGTTGAGTGCAAGCTCGTCCTTGCTTAACTTTGTCACCCTGGAAAAACGTGGAACCCGCCTAACGAGCGTCCCCTTCGCCCCTACCCAAGGAAGAGCTCTCTGGACAGAGGAAGAGGCCGCACTACTGAAGAACCGGGTAGAAAAAGACCCCATCGTCAAGAATTATCTGGTAAGTGAAGATATGACCAGCATGCTGTTCTCATTTCAGGCCTCAGCATTTACCGGTGAGAGAGAAATAGAACTCGCATCAATGCTAAAACCATTGACCGACGCGGGAATACACTCCTACATCAATGGAGGAGTGGTTATCAGCAATCGCCTGATGCACTATCTAGGTCGTGACCTCAAGGCCTTACTCGGACTTTGTGCCCTTGCCATATTGCTGGTCTACTATTTGAGTTTCAAGGCTAAACGAAGCATGTTGCTGCCCTTCTCCATGTCAGTCATCGGTATCATATGGACCTTTGGCACCATGAAGCTTCTTGGGTATGCCCTTACAGTAGTAAACATCGTCACCCCCTGTATGGTACTGAACCTTGGCTCCTCCTATGCCATCCATGTCATTGGGGAGTACTACTCTGAATACACCAGTGGGGCAAACTCAGTTGAATCAACGAAAAAGATACTTCGCACCATAGCCTTTGCCTGCCTTACCACAGTAATTGGGTTTCTCAGCCTTCTCTTTTCCAAGACTCCTGCCCTCAGAGAGTTTGGAATAGCTGTTGGGTTTGGGGTCACCTTCTGTGCCATACTCTCCGCTACGTACCTGCCAGCTCTTTTGACCCTAGTCGCCCCCCCCAAGCCAGTTCAGCTAGAAACCTATAACGGAGGGTATCTGGCTAAAATTGTTGACTATTCAAGTAGGATAGTCTTGCGACGGTGGCCCATATTTGTGCTTATCTGGCTTGTTGTCATAGCTGGATTCTTCTTTACCAAGGATCTGGTACGCATCAATACCAACTATATGTCCTATCTGCCGGAAAAGGATGCCTTTGGGAAGGACTCCCGGCATTTTGCCCAAAAAATGGGAGGTGATGCCCCCTTCATTATCACCATAACTGCCCCAGACAATGAAAAGAATTTCTTTTTGCAGAGCGATAATCTCGCAAAGGTGTACGATTACGAACAAGCGGTTCTTGATAAAAGCGATGATGTCATCCAGATCCTCTCCTTTGCCTCTTACGTAAGCTTTGCCAACTCTGTCTACAGTGACGAAGAAGGGATCCCCGCCTCTTCGGGCTTGCTCAACCTCTTAAGCCGGATGGTAATCCTGATGAATAACCAGAGCAAGGCAGACATAGGGGCAATCCTCAACGAGGAAGGATCAGAACTCTCCCTCTTTATTCAGAATTATGATGCCAAGGACAAGGGCCTCATGACCGTAGCGAGTGCTGCCCGTATTGAGGAGGTCTTGCAAGCAAACCTTCCCTTGTTGCCAAACGGAACCAAGATACTTATCCGAGGGGAGCCCCATGCCTCACTGCGATTCTCGAATCTTTTGCTGTCTGACCAAAGAAAGAGTACCTTTCTCAGCTTTATCCTAGTGTTCTTTGTTGTACTGATAGCCTTCCTGTCGCTGTCTCAGGCTCTGTTCGCACTTATCCCCATTCTTACAGGGGTAATGGCAAACTACATCTATATGTATCTGCTCGGTATTCCCTTTGATATGATAACAGTAACCTTTGCATCCGTGGCGGTAGGAGCTGGCATCGATGACGCCATTCACTTCTTGCTGCGATACAAGAATAACCTGCGCAATTCAGATCTCACGGTACTACAAATAGTGGCTACAACCATCAAGGAAACAGGAAGGCCCATCATCCTGACAACCCTTTCCATCATTGCCGGGATGTTAATGTTCCTCTTTGCCTCGTATACCCCCGTACGGTATTTTGGAAGTCTGATGAGCATTGCGCTTCTCAACTGTATGCTATCAACAATATTTATAATGCCCTCCTATATCATCCTTACCGACAAGATACGTACAAAGGTACGAAAGAATTCTGTAGTCCGTATCTAGACTAAGAGGGAGAATTCAATTATATCATCTCGAGTACAAGAGTAGTATGCACCAACAACATCAAAGGAATACCACATGCTAGGAGCGTTTTTATATGTCGATGCAGGGAAAGGCCACTATGTCCCTGCCCTAGCTTTAGCTGAGAAATTAGAACAACAAGGTCATCAGGCTTCGGTAGAAGATATGTTTTTGGTATGCGGCACCCCTTTCTGGTCATCATTTTGCAAGAGAGAATGGCGTTTTATGCTCAGACACCCTCGCATAGAGGGTCCTTTTCACCGCCTACATGATACTAAGCTAACGGCGGCCATCTTCCGATTCCTCTCTGTCCATCTTCCTCTGAAGAGGCACTTTCATGCATGGTACAAAAGAACGAAACCAGATTTCATCGTCTGTACAAATTTCTTGGGTGCCAATGTCATTACACCCATAGTGCAAAAACTTAATCTTTCGATACCGGTATTCGGCTATGCAGCCGATGTCTTCAATAATCCCACTGCTGGCTTCAACAAGAAACTCGACCTTTTATACATACCTACCTTCGTCGGCAGGGACCTGCTCTTAGCCAAGGGGCATCCACAAGAAGGGGTTAAAGTCTGTCCGTTCCCCCTAAAAAGCACAATTGAGGACCTTCCAAAACTTACACGACAAGAGGCGCGATTGCTTCTTGGTCTCACTGACTCGTTTACCATCCTCCAAAATTTTGGTGGTGAAGGCATCGGAAATACAGAGTTTGTCTATGAGGTAGCCAGAAGGGGCCTTCCATGGCAGGTAGTTGTGGTGGGAAAACTCACCCCTTTTACAAAAAGAAGATTTGCACACTTCCAAAATCAACATCCTAACTTTGCCCTCTATACCCCAGGGTTCATTACAAATATAGGGGAATATATCTACGCCTCTGATGTGCAGGTTGGAAAAGC
>CAXYZP010000254.1:0-3004 GCA_964293175.1 uncultured Sphaerochaeta sp. | reverse complement strand
ACATACCGCCATGGGTTATTTTTTGACTCCTCATACCAGCTTATAGCACCAAGGTCCTCATTGTTCCCACACCATAAGGCGATGCTTGCATGGTCGCGCAGGCGTGGAATCTGGTAGCGAAGCTCAGCCTCAACGTTGGCTAAAAACTCAGGATTAGAGGGGTACATGGAACAGCTGAACATACAGTCATGCCAGAGAAGCAACCCCTTCTCGTCGCAGATTTCATAAAAGCTTTCCATCTCATAGAGACCCCCTCCCCAGATGCGCAACATATTCATGTTGGCATCGACACAGTTCTGCAGGAGCTGTTCGTATCGGTCGTCCGTCAGGCGGGAGAAGAGGGCGTCGGCGGGAATCCAGTTGGCTCCCTTGGCAAAGATATCCCTTCCATTGACCGAGAAGGTCATGCTCTTGCCCTTTTTGTCCTCATCATCCTCAGTCTTGACCTCGATGGTCCTGAACCCGATGCGTTTAGTCAGGTTTTGTTCCCCGATGGTAAGGTCCAGGGTATAGAGGGCCTGCTTGCCTTCTCCTGCTGGCCACCACAGCTCCACATCCTTACATACAAGGGTAAAGGTAAGCTTGTTGAGTCCTACCTTGAGCTCTATCTCTCCTTTCTGGCGAGCTTTGCCCAGAGTGGCAACGCTTGGGAGCTTCTGCTCTTTTGAAGAGTTGTAGATAACATTGATACAAGCTTCCCAAGCACCATCCTCAAGCTTTTTGGTGTCAGTCATCACTGATTCAATGATACCTTCATTGATAAATTGGAATTCTATCGGTTCATACAGGCCAAAGCTCATGATACAGGGACCCCAGTCCCATCCGCTATGGCACTGCGTCTTGCGAATTAGATTGCGGTGTTTTGCTGATACAGGATAGACAGAGTAGGGGATGGGATAGGGAAGTTTTGCAGCTTCCCGTATGGCCTCATTCTCTGCGCTGGTAAATTCCAAGGTGATGGTGTTGTCTCCGACAACGAGCAGAGACGAAAGGTCGAAGCGGAATCTTCGGAACTGGTTGTTGCACGATCCTGCCTTCTTGCCGTTTACCAAAACATCGATGATCGTGTCAGCCATGGTGAATGTTATGACCGCTGTCCCTGAAGCGAGTTGTTCCTCGGTAACTGAAAAGGTCCTAGTCAAGATCCAGTCGTGTTGGCCAACCCACTGGATATCCAGCTCGTTGGTACCCCAATAGGGATCGACTATGAGTTCCTGCTTGAGAAGTGCCGAATGGATGTCACCAGGAAGGGTGCAGGGAATTGAGGCTTTCTTAAGGAAATATGTACAAAAGGGTGCGACGGCCTTGCTGTCTTTTGGAGAGAGGGCCCACTGCCCGTTAAGATCGATAGTATGCATGCATGTTCCTCCTTAAGGCAGTATATCACACCAAGACCATTCTGGGTTTGGAAGATACGTATTGCGGAGTATCTTTTGTTTCGGTAGACTTTGAAAAAAATAGGAGATACGAGCATGCATACAAATTTATTCAGAAAACTACTACAAGAGAACAGACCTTCAACGGGAACAAGGATACTCAGCACCTGGCCACTTATGGTTGAGGCTGTTGGGGCGAGCGGACAGTTTGACTATATTGAGTTTGTTGCCGAATATGCCCCCTTCACTGATGCTGATCTGGAAAATGTCGTTAGGGCTGCAGAATTGCACAAGATGTCTTCCATGATAAAGATTGATTTTCAAAACAGGTTCTACATAGCCCAAAGGGGTTTGGCTGCAGGATTTCAGAGCATCCTCTTCACCGACCATCATAGCTCTGAAGAGGTGAGGCAGTCGATAACAGCTATCAGATCAGATTCTCCAGAGGACAAGGGACGCTTTGGCAAGCCTACCCGCCGTTTTATAGGGTTTGAACCCGGTCTAAATCAGATGGACTACGCACAGATGTTGCGCGAGACGGTGGTAGCCATCATGATCGAAAAACGTCAGGCCTTTGAAGAGCTGGAGGAGATTTGCTCCATTGAAGGGGTCGATATGGTACAGTTCGGTCCTTCTGACTATGCCATGAACAGCGGATGGAACTTCTCTGAACACAAGAGTGAGGTCAGAGATGTGGAGAAACGCATGATAGAGATTGCCTTGAAAAATAAGGTTGAACCCAGGTGCGAGATAAACAGGGCTGAGGAAGCCAAGCCCTATATGGCCTTGGGTGTGAAACATTTCTGCCTGGGCGATGAACTTCGCAATAACATGACCTATTGGAACAACGAAGGAAAAGCCCTGCGGGATGTAGTGGTAAAATAGAAGAAAGAAAAGTTTCTCTCTAAGAAAAACATAGCACCACACTGTGGGGTATCTGACGATCTAGTTCTTAAATATATAAAACAACGGCCTCCATTTTGGAGGCCGTTGTAAAGAAAAACAATCGCTAAAAAGTTTCCTTGTCTCAATTATGTTGCTGCGTAGGTAAAGGTGACCGTTCCGGTATAGGACCCTGAAACTGCTGCTGCAAAGGTTGTAGCATCGATCGAGAGTGAAATGGCCTCCGATTGTGTCGAAATGGCTGCTAATGGACCTACAGTCAGTACATTTACTGCTGATACCGCCGTTGCTCCGTTGGTAGTCAGGTTAACTGCGTTTACGGTGACAGTGTAATCAATATATGAAGCTGCAGGAGATCCTGGACTCTCCATGGATGTTGCCCCCATGGTAACGCTATAGCCTGTACGACTATTGGATATAGTGCTCATGTAAGCTGTGAAGCTCTGTGCACCGCTTGAGCTTATGGCAAGGTCGCCATACGCAACAAGGGCGTCAAATGCTGTTTCTGTAGCAGTAGAAGAAACTGCCTCGGTTACCTTGATTTTGCCGAGAACACTTACTGTCGTTGTAACGTCAAAGCTATCAGTTGCAGCAAACATGGGTGTGGCTACAAACAGTAATACCAGAAGTATTGTAATAAAAATCTTTTTCATAGATGAACTCCTTTAGGAGCAATGCTCCTGGACAGTACTGAAGAAATCCTTTTTCTTTAGTATAGTGTGATA
>CAXYZP010000253.1:0-3014 GCA_964293175.1 uncultured Sphaerochaeta sp. | reverse complement strand
ACTGGAGAAACCTTATGCCAAGTCATTGAATATCAACGACTTGAAAGCTACTGGGGTGATCTGAACTAAGAACTAAGCATCTAAAAAAACGCCCTTGGATTTTCCAGGGGCGTTCTGCTATCTCTTTCAATGTACTTGTAGAATGATACTCTACTCTTGAAGACCTTCATCAGAATCAAGTCTCTTGCGTTTTCTCACACTTTCGGTAAGCAGGAATTCAATCTGGCCATTGATGGAACGAAAGTCATCCTCCGCCCAGGATGCGAGCTCTTTCCACAACGAAGAGGAGAGGCGGAGTAACACTTGTTTTTTATCTTTTTCTTTACTTGCCACATCTGTCTCCTCTCATTACAAACTACCTTAATACAGACTTCCGCTGTTTACAATCGGCTGCACGTCGCGGTTGCCACACAAGACAACCAGCAGGTTGCTGACCATGGCGGCCTTTCTCTCTTCATCAAGCTCCACTATAGAGTTCTCACTGAGCTGCTTAAGGGCCATCTCAACCATACCTACAGCCCCTTCCACGATCATCTGGCGTGCTGCGATGATCGCTGAAGCCTGCTGTCGCTGGAGCATTGCTGCAGCAATCTCCGGAGCATAGGAGAGATGGGTAATTCTGGCTTCTACTATCTCCAAACCTGCAATCTCCACCTTGCTCATCAGTTCCATCTTCAAATCATTGGCAACCTCTTTGCTGCTTCCCCTCAAGGATTTTTCACCCTCTTCATCGGAAGCATCATAGGGAAAAAGCCTCACTACATTACGAAGGGCTGAATCAGTTTGAATAGAAAGATACTCAGCAAAGTTATCCACATTGAAGACGGCCTTTGCCGTATCTACAACCTTCCAGATGACCACCACCCCTATGATGATGGGATTGCCTAGGGCGTCATTTACTTTTTGCCTTTCATTATTCAGGGTCATGGCCTTCAAGGATATTTTCTTGTTGGAGAGAGCCGAACCCCCAATCTGTACTGACATTGCCTGTTCAAGGGTTTTGGGAGAAGCTTTCTCTGCAGCCTGCTCACTCTTTGCCACGGGATTAACCGCACTGACAAAGGGGTTTACAAAGAAGAACCCGGGATGTTTGATCGATCCGTAGTACTTTCCAAAGAGGGTGAGTACCAGTGCTTCATTCGGCTTGAGCACTTTAAGGCCAGCATAGAGGATAGGTCCTACTATAAAACCATACAAGCTGGTCACGACAAGGACTGCGACCATCAGTGGTGTTGGAAGTGAAACCACAAGAGCAAGGACAAAGCCTGCTATGGCAAGCAAGATAAGCAGGGTGTTTACCACAAGGAAGAGTATCCCGTTGGTCGGGTTGAGCAGTACTTTTTCTTGTCCGTAATCAGGGGGAGCAATAGTTTGAGAACCGTTCATACAAGCCTCCGATACAAATATAATGATATCAAAATGATATCAATAAGATAGTATGAGATGCTTTGCTTCCTGTCAAGCCAATATATCCCCTTCAGTGTTAAACAGTGTACAAATATAGGCTTACAGTGTATAAATACATATGATGAAAAAAACTATTATTCTTGTAATGGTACTTTTAGTAAGCCTTTCATGCATGTTTTCTGCTACATTTGACGAGGAAAAGACTAAGACTGCCGACGGAGAGGATTTTCTGTTTCCCTCTGACGCCCTCAAGAGTGGACCCGCTGTTTTCGCCCTCACCATGGGTAAGGACCGGGAAAACGGGTCAGTGCAACAGTTAGAAGTGGTAGCTTGGCAAGAGTACTTCACAGAAAATCCAAGCACCTTGGGTTCAATTCCTGTTTATCATTTTCCTGTTCTTTCCGGTGTCCCTTTCTTTGTAAAAGGAACCATAAGGAAAGCCCTCTATGAGTATTATGCAGAAATCACCGACCCAACGAGGGTAGGGGTATTGTTTGTCTCCAAGACAGATAAGTTTTCCCAAAAAGCTGAAATACCTATTGATGATCAGAGTGCTATAGTCGTTGTTGCCCGTGACGGTTCGATTGTAGGGTATGTGAAGGGTGGGGTTACCCCTGCCAAGGTAGGGCAACTAGAGAAGGTTATAGCTTCCCTATAACAGAATAAAAAAAACTTATCATCCAGGCATACCAAACGATGGCCGGTTGCATTTAACCGGCCATCGTTTGGTATGTTCTTATTGTGATGCAACTTACTTTATTTGTTAGATTTTAGTTGTATTGAAAAAACAAGTATTGGGACTTGCTCACCAGTTATAATGCTTCTTTTTCTTGTTGAAGAATACCTGATTGACGTAGGTGTATGAGTCAGTGAGCTGTTTTTCCCAGTCTTCACTGCCTGTATGCCAGAACTCCGTCACAAATCTCCGTACCCCACTATCCCAACAGGCTTGCAGCAGGAGAGGGAAGTCGACATGGCCGGTACCATAGGGAATCTCTCGGAATTTACCTGGAACAGTCTCCTTGATATGGGCTGCTATGATGTGTCCCTTACCTGAAAGGATGTCCTCTCTCGCCTTTTTGTTACTGGCCCCTACTGCATTCACAATATTACCAATATCCGGATAGACCTGAAGATAGGGTGAGTTGACCAGGTGTACATACTCCAAGGCTTTGGTGACCGTATTCATGAAAGGGGTTTCCATGGTTTCAAAGCCAAGAAGAATTCCCTGTTCTGCAGCTACTTGCGCACAGAGGTGTAAGTTCTCTACAAACAAGGCCTTTGTCTTTTCCGTGGATGTCTCGTAATAGACATCATAGCCTGCCAGCTGGATGATGGGGATTCCCATATAGGTTGCAAAGTCGATCGCACGTTTCATGATATCCAGGGATTTCTCTCGTGTCTTTACATCACTGCTACCCAAGGGGAATTTCCTATGGGCGGATAGACAAATCGAACCTAAGGGGAATGAGGTTTCTTGAACCTCATTGCGTAATTCCAATAGTTGTCTTGCTGAGTAGGTTAGGCGGTCGAGTCGATATTTGGTCTCATCGATGCTGAGTTCAAGAAAACTATAGCCTACACCTTGTCCTTTACGCAGTTTTTCT
>CAXYZP010000252.1:0-3017 GCA_964293175.1 uncultured Sphaerochaeta sp. | reverse complement strand
TACTTGCTTTGAATATGGGTCAGGAACTCGTCAAAGCCAGTCTCCTGCAGCTGTGGCTCGTAATCAACCAGAGGATAGTGCTCCATGACATAGTCTATGTCCTTATCACCACGTCCTGAGAGGTTTACCAGTATCTTGCTGTCTTTGGGCATGGTCTGGGCCAACTTGATCGCATATGCTACAGCATGGGAGGATTCCAAGGCGGGGATGATACCTTCCATCCGGCTTAGGCCGTAGAAAGCCTCAACAGCCTCTCGGTCGGTAGCGCTTTGATAGTTTACTCGTCCGATAGTCTTCAGGTAGCTGTGCTGAGGTCCGACTCCTGGGTAGTCCAAGCCACTTGCAATGGAGTAGACCGGAAGGGCCTCACCGCTTTCGTCCTGAAGCAGATAGCTTTTGAATCCATGGAGGATTCCTACCTTGCCTAAGGTGAGCGTTGCTGCATTGTCTGGGGTATCGAGTCCCTTTCCCGCTGGTTCGACCCCATAGAGCTCAACACTCTTGTCGTAGAGGAAAGCGCTAAAGATACCCATAGCGTTCGAGCCGCCGCCTACACAGGCCACTATGGCGTCTGGGAGGTTACCTGTCATATCCTTGAACTGTTTTTTTGCTTCCACGCCGACGATAGACTGGAAGTCCCGTACCATCATAGGAAAGGGATGGGGCCCTACAACTGATCCTATGCAGTATATCTGGTCGATGGGATCTTCCAGGTATGCTTCAAAGGCAGCATCTACAGCATCTTTGAGAGTCTTGGTCCCGCGGGTCACTTCAATGACCTTGGCACCCAGGACCTTCATCCTGCTTACGTTCGGGGCTTCTTTCTTGATATCGACGCTTCCCATGTAGATATCACATTCAAGGCCGAGAAGGGCGGCCGCTGTAGCAAGGGCTACGCCATGCTGACCGGCTCCTGTTTCAGCAATAACCTTTTTCTTACCCATCTTTTTGGCAAGGAGAGCTTCGCCTATGCAGTGGTTGATCTTATGCGCACCGGTGTGGTTCAGGTCCTCTCTTTTGAGATATATCTGTGCTCCGCCAACACTTTCAGAGAGGCGTCTTGCATAATATACAGGGGAAGGGCGTCCGATATAGTGGATCTGCAGATTACTGAGTTCCTCTAGGAATGCCGGGTCGGTTACTATCTCTTCATAGGCCTTGGTGACGTCACGCATTACCTGTTGGAGTTGGGGGGGGATGTATGATCCTCCAAATTCTCCGAAGTTGCCATCCTTGTCAGGAAGATTTGTTGTATCGATCTCTTTGGTTATAGCGTTTTGCATAGGTGCTCCTTATGAGTTGCTATGTTACTGTATACAGAAACATGTTGTCAATATATACAGAGCTTTTTTTTGATTTGTTTCTGTTTATAGTATTGGGATATTTCTTACACTAGGAAAAGTAATTTTAGATTGTTTTACTGTAAAGAAATACTAAAAAATAAACCTGCAACGTACATTGCAGGTTTATTGGGTACTGAATTTTTACAATATATATTAGAGGCCGAGAGCACTCTTCAAAGCGTTTACATCGCGAACACCGACAGCCTTGTCGGTAACCTTCCCGTCTTTATAAAACAAAAGGGTAGGAATGGACTGTACGCCAAAGGTAGCGGCGAGTTGGCCCTCTTCGTCAACGTTGACCTTACAAATCTTTGCCTGGTCTTCAGTGATTTCTTTAGCCAGATTCTCGAGAATGGTTCCCTGCATCTTGCAAGGGCCACACCATGCTGCCCAGAAATCTACTACTACAGGAACAGAGCTCTTTAATACTTCAGCTTCATATGTCTTCTGTGTTACGTGTTTAATCATTTTCATCTCCTATAGTATATACTATACAAATAATATTTCTTATCGTAAAGGTAAAGTAATACTTTTATTTGATAATGGCAACTACTTCGAAGGAGAAATATATGTATCCCCTATTTGATCTCCATTGTGACACCCTTTACGCCTTGAACAAAGATTCCTTAGCGGGGGATCTTCTTTCAAACACCCTCCATGTCGATATCGAAAGGATGGAGAAGGGGGGAGGTATCACCTCCTGCTTTGCAATCTTTGTAGATAGTGATGAATCCCCCTCTCCCTGGAAGACCGCCTGCACTCTCCATGATCTTTTCCTTTCTTCCTTGGAAACGTTTGGTGGAAGGTTACGACAGGTTTGCACTGCCAATGAAATACTGATGAATCGCACTACAGGTGCAGTGCTGAGCTGTGAGGAGGGGCAGATCCTAGAGGGGGACCTTTCTCGCCTTGCTATTCTCAAAAGCTGGGGGGTCGGAATGGCAAGCCTCAGTTGGAATCATGAGAATGACATTGGCTACCCCCATACCATGCAGGATAAACCCCTCAAAGACTTGGGTATCGAAGCTGTATCAGAGATGGAGAGGCTGGGCATTATTGTCGATGTCTCCCATCTCAGTGACGGAGGCTTCACCTCTGTTTTGGAACATGCCAAGAAACCTTTTGTCGCCTCACACTCCAATAGCCGTGCTTGCACTCCTGTCTCCAGGAATCTCAGCGATGAGATGCTTCGCTCTTTAGGGGATGTGGGGGGAGTGGCCGGCCTAAATTTCTGCCCGTCCTTTCTTTCTTCCGACACGAAGGAGAACCATATCGCCGATATGGTCCGTCATGCAAAGCACATGCGCAACATTGGCGGGCGGGATATTTTGGCCATTGGAACTGACTTTGACGGAATCAGCGGGAACCTTGCAATTGCGGATATCTCTGAGATGGAAAAGCTTTGGGATGCTCTCTCTCATGAGGGTTTTTCCCAGACTGAACTTGAAGGCATGTGGCAAAAGAACGCCTTGAGAGTATTCAGCGCATAGCGCGCAACAGAGCCTTATCCTCATCGCTTACCCTGTATGATTCAATGCACTTTTGTATCGCCTTCTTGCGTACATCCTCATTGAGCACACCTTTCTCGAGGTAGGGAAGAGCTTTGTCCCTCTGCTTTGCAACAGCGGTGGCAAAGGTCCAGGCAAGGCCCATGTTCACATAGTAGTGATCACT
>CAXYZP010000251.1:0-3036 GCA_964293175.1 uncultured Sphaerochaeta sp. | reverse complement strand
CTTTGTTGGTACCGTGTATTTGGCGTGACTGACACCATCATGCCTTCACAAGGCCAATCATCACTATGGAAATAACTTTCAAAACCTTGAGTCGAATAATAAAAGGAAGCATCATCCTCATCTTTGTTACAAAACGTTGCCTGACAACTCAAAGGGCAAGCAAAGGGCGGCATAGTGCCGCCCTGTGAAAGTTACAGTCCTGATCCCATCATACTATGCAGGCTCCCACCGTTATGGACATTGGTAAATCCCTTCTGGTTGAGAACACGAACCCCATAGCTGGAACGAGCTCCAGAGGCACAGTAGAGGATAATCTCACGGTTTTTGTCCTCAACGGCTGTAGACCATTCGGTAAGAGCATCAAGGTCAACATTAATGGCGCTCGGGTGAGCCCCCATCGCAAACTCCATAGGAGTGCGCACATCGAGTATGATGGGTCCGCTACTGGGGATGGTACTGCTCAGCTCTTCTTCTACAGATGATTCTTTTGTCTCAAGATCCTCAAAGGATTTTTGCATCAGAGGGAAAAGTCCCACTGACAGGTGCTTGTATCCAACAGCCCTGGCATATCTCTCGAGGGAGATATACCCGCCACTTACGTTATAGACATCAGTGAAACCTGCCCCCTTGAGCATACGCAAGGCAACGTGCCCTTTTTGCCCGTCATCGCTGATAAGGAGAATAGGGTGTCCCTCGGGAATTTCACCAACAGCGTCCCGGATCTCATTCTGGCTGAGGTTGTTGCTACCGTGCAGATTTGCTTTTGCATAACTGATAGGGTCACGCAGATCTAGTACGATGGGTTTCTTTTCAAGTGCAAACTTCTCTATATCCTGTGCTAGAATCGCCGGGCTGAACCCACTTCTCTGGTTACTGGCTGTGAAGCCCGCCATATTGACAGGTCCGTTTGGACTGTCAAAAGGTGGTGCATACGCAAAATCAAGCTCTTCAAGGTCAGCGATGGTAAGGCTTCCCGCTATTGCAGTTGCCAACACATCCAGGCGCTTGTCTATGCCTACATACCCAGCGCTTTGTGCACCCAAGATCTTCCCACTGGATTTTTCATAGATGAGCATGAGGCTCACTTTTTGTGATCCAGGATAATAGGAGGTATGGCTAGCCTTATGTACCACAATCGCATCCGCTTCAAAGCCAGCATCCCGTGCGATCCTGAGGCTCATGCCGGTCGAACCCGCTACTGCTCCAAAGACCTTAACAATGGAAGTTCCCATCGAACCGTTGTATTTCTTTGAACCACCCAATGCATTCTCTGCTACTATGCGGCCCTGCCTGTTTGCAGGACCGGCAAGAGGCATTCTCAGTGTCTTGCCAAGCACGTTATGTACAATTTCAACCATATCGCCCGCCGCATAGATTGCAGGGTCGCTTGTTCGCATCTCGTTGCTCACCTTCAAACCACCAGCCTTACCCATTTCAAGGCCAGCATCGGCGGCCAGCTGTAACGTTGGTTTTACTCCGACAGAGAGAAGCACAAAATCAGCATCCACTTTTGAGCCGTCGTTGAGCAGTACTTTGGTATCTTCAATACCCTGTACTGACTTGCCGAGCTTAAGTGTTACCCCATAGTCCAAAAGTTCTTTAGTCAGAAAGCCTGCAAACTCACCCTCCATGGTGGGCATGACTTGGGCAGCCATCTCCACAAGGGTGACCTTGATCCCCCGTTTTGTCAGAGCCTCAACCATTTCCAGACCTATGAAGCCTCCCCCCACTACTACAGCAGTGCGGGGATCCTTTTCACGGATATACGTATCTATCTTATCCATATCATCGAGCGTCCACAGTTGGAAGACATGGTCCTTAGTTACTCCATCTAGCGGTGGGACAACTGGTTTTCCCCCTTGGGCCAGGATGAGGGAGTCATAGGCGAATGTACGCTCTTGTCCGGACTCAGCGTTTCGTGTGAGCACTGTTTTTTTAGAACGGTCGATTTTCAGCGCTTGGGTCTGGGTGTGCACATCTACCCGGTACTGTTCGTGAAAGGTTTCCTGGCTGGCTAGGATAAGTGATGACCTGTATGCAATGTCACCACCTATATAGTAAGGCAGCCCACAGTTTGCAAATGAGACGTCTGAGCCTGCTTCAAGCAGTGTTATTTGTACATCATTATTGATGCGTCGTGCACGGGCCGCTGCGGTAGCGCCTGCTGCAACTCCACCAATTATCAAAAGATTTTTCATCGTATTCTCCTCGTATTCTTGTCGTGCATGTATCTATGCACTAGGTTTTTTAGGTCGTATGGCACGTTCTTTTTCAGCGTGTCATTCTGCCTATTAGCGTTTGAGCAACTCATTTGAAACTGTACCCACCGGACAAATTGAGCACCAGATTCTCGGCCTGTACATCCTGGACAACACTATGCCCAAGAGCGTTGAACTGAGCATCATCGAATACAGCCTGTAGGAGAGATGCATCAGAGCCGGATAGGTATCGACTGTGATCAGTTGGGGGAGCGGAACAAGCGGTATGGCGATGAAAAGTCGTATGTACTCCATGCTTGCCATGTTGCCTATGCCCACCTGGATGGTCGAACCTGTGATAAACAGCAGGTTGAGTCCAAAGTACCAGAGCATGACCTTTTTCAATGTTCCATTGGAAAATTGGCGTGGGATCTTTCTCTTTTTCTTTTTGGTCCCTGTTTGCATCAGCAGGGAGGCTCTTGGGCAGTAGGTAGAGCACCATACCTTTTTTTTGTATCGGGCCAATAGGATAAAAGGGATAGCCATGCAGAAAAGGGCAAGCAAACCGAAGAGGTTCGATACGAAACCAAGGGCGAAGTAGAGTAGGGTGACCAGGAACATGCCTGGGATAAGACCCATCTTCTTTGTTTTATTTATTTCCATCTCTAGGCTCTTTCCATGACAAGAGCCCTAGGCATGCAGTAGCGCGTGCATTTGCCACAACCGGTACATTTGTCGTGGTCGATGACAGGTGCTGCATACCCGACTTGGGACAAGGCGCCAAAGGGACAGGCTGAGACAGGAGGGCAGCCGTGGTTCTGGGGACATCCCTGCTTCT
>CAXYZP010000250.1:0-3036 GCA_964293175.1 uncultured Sphaerochaeta sp. | reverse complement strand
CTTGAGACTCAAGACAGAAACATACTGAGAACCATCATAGAGTTTTATGACGGTGGTCCTGTCGGGGCAGAAACCCTCTCCATCTCCGTTGGTGAGGCCATAGAGTCCCTAGAGGATTTTTATGAACCCTATCTTATCCAAAAGGGGTATCTCAAACGTACCCCCCGTGGAAGAATGACTACCAAGAAAGCTTACGACTTGCTGGGCCTCCCCTGCAAAAGGAACATGGATGAAAATCAAGGAATACTCTTTTGAACTACCAGCGGGTCTAATCGCTCAGACTCCCGCTGACAAGCGTGGATCTGACCGGCTTATGGTAGTTAACAGGGCAACAGGAACAGTTGTCGATTCAGCTATGTCCGACTTTGTCGAATACCTTCCCAGTGGCAGTGTTTTGGTGGTCAACAACAGCAAGGTTCGTAAGGCACGCCTCTATGCAAAGAGTGAAACAGGCGGAAGCGTCGAATTCCTCTTTTTGGAAGAGAACCTCGACAAAACTTGGCAAGCAATGGTAACCAAGGCCAAAAGACAGCATGTTGGAAAACGCTACACCTTCGGCTCAGAGCCGTTCTTGTTCCATGCCCGGATAATCTCGGAAAATGATGACGGTACACGAACGGTCATGTTTGAAGAGGAGATCAAAGAGGATTTTTTCCAGAAGCTAGGGCATGTCCCCCTTCCTCCCTACATCAAACGCGATGATGACTTCCAGGATGAAAAGCGCTACCAGACCATCTATGCTGAAAATGAAGGATCTGTCGCAGCACCTACCGCAGGATTACACTTCACAGACGAGATTATGGCGAGAATTGAAGCAAAGGGGTGCACTGTAGTCCCCATAACGCTACATGTTGGACCCGGAACGTTCTTGCCCGTACGTACCGAAGACCTCGATGATCACCATATGCACTATGAGCGCTTTGAGATAAGCGAGGAAAGCGCACGCGCCATCAACGAAGCCAAGCATAAGGGTATACCTGTGGTTGCAACAGGCACCACGAGCGTACGGACCTTGGAAGGGGCATTTGACGAGGAAAAAGGGGAGGTCATCCCAGGTTTGAACCGGACCAACCTCTTCATTAAGCCAGGCTACACCTGGAAGGTAGTGGACCATCTTCTGACAAATTTCCACACCCCGGAGTCAACCCTGTTGGTATTGGTCTCAACCTTTGCTGGAAAAACGCTCATCGACAGAGCATATCAGCATGCTATCGATGAGCGGTATCATTTCTTCAGTTACGGAGATGCAATGTTTATTCTGTAAAAAGAGCCTTTTGGATTTCCAATGCGATCTCTTCCTTGCTCTGCATCCCGTCAAGTCGGTAAAACTTCACCTCTTTTGGCAGGGAGCTGAACAGAGCCTCATAGTTTGCCTTGACCTTCTCTAAGAATTCGTGGCGGTCAAAAAGCTCAGAGTTTCCTCCCCGGCTTTCTATACGCCTGATACACTCATCAACTGGGGTGTCTATAAAAAACAGATATTCAGGTGCTGGGAACTGGTTCAGAGCTTCCACCTTTTCAATGGGACACTCCACCCCCTGGTATGCAAGAGACGAATAGATATAGCGGTCACAGATGACAAGCTTGCCTTCTTCCAATTCATTGGCCATGCCATATATCGGGTTATAGAGATGATCTTCGCGATCTGCAGCATACAGCATCGCCAAGGCAAGGGGGGTGGTCACTATCTGTTTTTGCAGAACTGCCCGTACAAGACGCCCTATAGGCTTGTCTGTAGGTTCGAACGTCGCACGACAAGCTCTCAGGTCCTTGTCACATTTTTCTGCCAACAACTGCATCTGTGTGGTCGTACCCGCCCCATCAAGTCCTTCAAAAACTATAAGATTCTTAAATATTGGTGACATTACTCTTCTCCTTACACATCCCTATAGTACTGTAAAGGAGACCAAGGGTAAATCAGTTTTATGATGAAGAAGCCGTATTACCCTCCATTAGGTTGGCTATTAGAGGTGGCAAAGATACGACAATAGGGTATACTGGCAAAAAGGTTTTAACAGGTGAGATATCATACTACGTTCAAAGACATAGCAGTTTCCATACTTGTAGTATTGGCTTGTACCGGCATCTGCCTATATGGGATGCTGTTTTTCAGTGTGATCAACCCAGCGCAACCTTTTGCCGATTTTATTGTAGCCCAGCTTAACAGCGGCTCTGTTCTGTCCTTCAAGGCAAACAGCCTTGAGCGCTCCTTCTTCAAGGAAATCGAGCTCAAGGGTGTTTCTGTAAGTCTTGAGGAGCAAACCCCAGTCACCTCTGATTCCCTGGTGATTGATAAGGGAATGGGCTCCTTGTTGCTCTCATTTTTCGGCAAAGGACAAAAATTCACCTTTACCTTGGAACAACCGACAATAGATATCTCCATGGCCCAGTTGGAGTCTTTTGGAGTAGGTTCCCCGTCAGGAGATTCTTTGTTGCTCTCAACTTGGCTCGATCGAAATTCCTTAATTTTTACAACCAACTCGCTTACTGCAAACCTTACAGGTCCCTCTTTCTCAGCCTCAATACAGCAGGCAAATCTCTCTCTTTCTCTTGCACCCAAGCTAGAAATCTCCTCCTTTAAGGGGAGCATAGAGAGAGCTGAAGCGCAGGTAGGGCAACTTGGACTGCAACTGGACACTATCATCTTGGATATTGATTCCTCCTTAGCGGTACAAGCCGACGCTAGCAAAGGAAAGCTCTTGTATGCTGATGCTGAGGCCCAGTACGAACAACTTGCCCTTGCAAGCCAACTCTCCTCCCTTGATATAACCCAAGGCAAACTCGGTATCGAGTTCTCCTTGACAAACCTCAGCGTGACCCATCCTATGCTCCAAGCTTCCATTCCCAAACTCTCTTCCCGTCTTACCTTTGAAGACCTTGCATTCTCCTCTTTGGAAGCCTCCTATGACACACTCGATCTTACTTCCTCCGACTTTGTCCTGCAGACCCCCACATCTACGATCAACCTGAAACGGGATGACGCTTCGCTTTTGCTAGGCTTTGCAACCAAGACAGGGGAAACGCTTACCCTGCAGA
>CAXYZP010000249.1:0-3040 GCA_964293175.1 uncultured Sphaerochaeta sp. | reverse complement strand
TACGCGGCTGTAAGGTAAGCTACCATGAGCCCACCATCAGTTATTTGGAAGGTCTTATCAGCCGTGGGGACGAGCGGTATGCTTCTGTCATAGAAAGTGCATACAAAAAAGGATGCCGTCTTGATGCTTGGGACGAACATTTGCAATCAGAGCTATGGATGCAAGCGATAGCAGAAGCTGACTACGATCCCTCTGATGCAATCTTTAAGCCTTTGTCCCTGGAAGAGGACCTTCCTTGGGATTCAGTGTCTTTGCGTGTCAATAAGAAATTCCTGAAACAGGAGTTTGAACAGGCCAAGAGTTTGTTGCTTACCGATCGTTGCCTGCCGGAGTGTGACCATCTTTGTGGGGTCTGCAACAAGCAGATCGAAGTAACTGATACCAAACATGAAGATACTATCCTTGAGGAACTCAAGATAAACCGGGAGAAGCTTCCTACCAGGGAGCTTGTTGTCTATCCTGCCAAACAGGTCATCATAACGTACAAGCGCACCGGCAGGTCTTTGTTTATCAGTCATATCAATGCGATGAGAAACTTTGAGATGTCTTTTCAACGAAGTGGCCTGAACCTGCAGTTTACCCAAGGGTACAATCCCAAGCCCCGTCTTGAGTTTGTAAACCCTCTTGCCTTAGGGGTAAGCGGGGATAATGAGGTTATGCTCGCAGAGCTTATGGTTCCTGATGGTATGGATGAGGAGACGGTCAAAGAAATCTTGCAGAAGAACCTGAATGAAGGATACACCCTTAAAAAGGTGCTCTTTATAGAGTTGGGCAAGAAACACACCCTCGCTAAGTTCATCACGGGAAGTATCTATCAGATTAACACGGAGAGGAGCCCGGAGTATGAAGAGGTACTTCGTTCTTACCTTGGTAAGCAAACTGATGATCTTTCGATCACCCAGAAGAGCGAGCATCTGTATGAGGTAAAGGTTGCCGGAGAGAAGAATATGGTTAAGACCGTATTCGGAACCGTGGTGGACAAGTTTACCATAGCATCACAGGTAACCATTCGACGTACCAGCATCTGTGCCGGTACCTGGGATGAGGATTATATCGAGTTCTTCACCAGGTTGATGAGTGAGTATCAGCAGAAGATTTCTTAGCAAGAGTGCAGGGATGGCAGAGATGACTGGCTGACCTGCTGCCATGACCGGCATTTAGATTCCCCAAAGGAAAATGTACTTAGTACACACAACACAAGGAGGTTGGGAAATCTCCTTGTGTGTTTTTTTCTCTATATAGAGCTATAGGTAAAACCTTCATAGCTTCTCCCTATTCCACAAACGGGTGTTGCACTACATGGTATTTGATATGAAGGCGATGGGTGTTGGGTGGCCTATAGTCCACTTACATTCCATCTTCTTCAAAGACCACATCTTCCTCTGCCTTTTCATACGTTTCGATTCTAGCATGAATGTCTACTTCACTGACAAACCAGTTATTGGCACGGCAAAGCTGCATGAATTCCGCAATACGGTTTACTCCTGAAATTTCTCGTAAAGTGATAACAACTCCGAAATGCAACCCCTGACCGGATTTTGTCTGGAGGCGTTCCTTCGTCTTGATATTGATGCCCCAGTTGGGTGAGGATGGGTTTAGGCGTTTTTTGGGAAAGTTACGATCTTTCATTCCTTCAGATATGTGCTTTACATTATCCCATTTTCGATATCTGGAACGCACTGCCTTCTCAAACAAAGCATGTGGTTGATCATCGCCTTGCAAGTTGTTGTCAATTGATGTTAGTTTGTTTTTTTTGTTTAGTCTCCCGAAATGTATGTCCATTTCAGTGTCTGTATAGTCGACTCCTTGAGAGCGAGAACACTTGGGAAAATAACAAAGGGTGGCCTTTGCGACATAGGGGAACTGATCTTTGCTCATTGGAACAGGGATTGTGTATGCATAAGTTTCATATGCTTCACAGACCCCCTGGACCACAAACTTTATCTCCCCGTCGGAGGTATGCAAGATATCCTCTATTCTCTTTGGGACAATGCCAAAGCCTACAAGATCTCTATTTGTGATAGAGTTGTCCCACCCTATGGCAGAATCAAGAAGCAGGGCTTTTGCTACTTCTCGGGAAAAGCCCATAGTATGTATAAGATAAGCCAATTTTCGCGCGATCCAGGGGGCGGAAAAAGATGTCCCGTACTCCTTTATTCTTCCTCTGTTAGAATAGACAACCATACCATCCTGACGATCACCTCCGAATACAGCAACATCAGGTTTCTTGAAAAAATACAAAACAGGACCCTTACGAGCATATTCCACTGGCATTCCTGTCAAAGATACTGAATTCACTACCACTGAATTAAGGGAATCTGCTGGAGCCCCTATTCTAGGATGATATGCATGAGTGTTTCGATTGTTTGTTCCTGCCACCACAAAGATGACATCATTTTCAAATTGCAGTTCATCAAGGAGTGTCGCTTCGGGAGAAATAAAATTTGATTCAACTTCAAGATGAGAACCAAGGGACAAGTTCCATACCTTGATATCCCTATTTGTTTCTACGATGGAACGTATCTTTTTCATCAAGCTGGCTGTACTGTTTCTCGTATGTTTTGCAACTCCAAAATGTCGGACACGGAACCGTCCACATCCATCATCAAGATGGCTGTTCAATGAGGGCCCATCAACAATAATAGATGAGACTGCCGTCCCATGTGCATAATCATCACCTTCGATAAGGTCTGATCGTATCATGCATGTATAATCAACCCATGAAGAGAAATATGCTTTTTCGTCGAAAAGGGTATCAATGACACCTATGACGGGCTCATTCGTTGGCTCTGGAATAGAAAATCCTGTGGTAACTCCAAGGTCTCCAACATCCATGAGTGCATCAATCCTTCCAAAATCTGAGACCGACATCGCTACCAGATAAGGGGCCTTGGAGATAATCTTGCTGTACTGATCGGGTGTAACAAGCCATGTAACATCGTCCAATATCCTGATGTTCTCATTCTGCAATCCCAATACCTTGAGAATTTCTCCCTGTTTCAGTCCGGTATCAAAGAGTGTTATTATCTGACTTCCTGAA
>CAXYZP010000248.1:0-3086 GCA_964293175.1 uncultured Sphaerochaeta sp. | reverse complement strand
GTCAGATTCGACCTGACGACCCCGAGATTACAAGTCACGTGCTCTGGCCAACAGAGCTAAGACGGCAAAAAGACCACCTGCAATATACCTGTAGGGCAATGAGTGTGTCAAGGGTTTCCAGAAAAATGACTTTTTGGATTGGACTGTCAGCGTGAATTTTGATTTCTTTCTAATCAAGGTTGACAAAACCTCCAATACTAGGTAATGTACGGTTGTCTTTGGCAAACGGAGAGGTTCCCGAGTGGCTAAAGGGAGCAGACTGTAAATCTGCCGGTTACACCTTCGAAGGTTCGAATCCTTCTCTCTCCAAATGGAGGCCTTCTTCTTTCGAGGAAGGCCTCTTTTCCGTCATACTACATATTTGAGAGGTGTCAATGAGCTGCTTTTATGAGAAAGGTCTCCAATTCGAATGTACCGGCTGTAATTACTGTTGTGGTTGCGAGCCCGGATTCGTGTTTCTTTCTCAAAAAGATTTGACAAGGCTATCTGAACACCTGGGCATTACTGAAGAAGCATGTGTTAAAACATATTGTCGGTTAGTGCCTATGGGCAGTTTCAAAATGATCAGCCTCACAGAAAAAAAGAATTATGATTGCATTTTCTTGACCGAGAAAGGCTGTTCTGTCTACGAAGGTAGACCTGAGCAGTGTCGCACGTACCCGTTCTGGAGTAGCATAGTGGAAAACAAAGCTGCATGGGAGGCTGAGATGGCCTCATGTCCTGGTATGGGAAAGGGAAGACTGTACACCAAAGAAGAGATAGAGAAGTTGCTAGAAGACAGAATAGGCAACGAACCCATTATGAAGTTTTAGGCTTACATGGCTAAAATTTCAGATGATGTCCTTGACCAGATCAAGGCTAGGCTCTCTATCAGCGAAGTAGTCTCTGACTATGTCACCCTTTCCAGTAGGGGTGGACGTCTTTGGGGGCTTTGTCCTTTCCATCAGGAAAAGACAGCCTCTTTCTCTGTTGTCGACGACCAAGGTTTCTATTATTGTTTCAGCTGCAAGAAGGGTGGGTCGATGTTCGACTTCATCATGGAGATGGAAAAAGTACCCTTCATAGAATCTGTGAAGATGCTTGCATCCAAGGCAAATGTAGAACTTGCAGAAGAAAGTCCACACGAAAAGCAAAAAAGGGATCTCAACCAGACTCTTTATGACCTCTACGACAAGATAGCCGGATCCTTCAACTTTATCCTGCTTAAAAGTAAGCAAGGGCAGAAGGGTAGGGCCTATTTGGAAGCTAGAAACGTACGCTCTGACATGTGGGAACGTTTTAAGCTCGGTTATGCTCCCGATGATCCTGACTGGCTTTATGACTTCTTGAAAAAACAACACTATAGTGATGATATTCTTGCCCAGAGCGGACTGTTCAGCCAAAAAAATGCTACCTATCCCCTGTTTAGGGATCGTCTGATGTTCCCTATTCGCACTTGGCAGGGCAAGACCGTAGCCTTTGGGGCAAGGGACCTCTCAGGTACCAGCAAGGCAAAGTACATCAATACCCCGGAAACTCCCATCTATAGTAAGAAACATAACCTGTTTGGTCTGTATGAGTCTCTCGATACCATAAAGAAAAGCCAGCATGCGATTCTCTGTGAAGGTAACTTTGATGTCGTGGCCATGCACCAAAGCGGATACTTCAATGCGATGGCACCGTTGGGAACTTCTTTTACTGAAGAGCAGGTAAAACTCCTCAGACGCTACTGTACCAAGGTGACCACCCTGTTTGACAGCGATGATGCCGGGCAGAATGCCACAGCCAAAGCCCTGGTCCTTGCACAGAAGTTTGGAATGGAGAATAAGGTGCTCAAACTGACCAAGGCAAAAGACCCTGCAGAGCTTGTGGAGATAGAGGATGAACAAGCTCTGAAAAGTGACTTGCAAACCTCTTTGCAAGGGTTCCATTATCTTGTAAACAATGCTGTTAACAGGTATGATACAACAACGTCTAAAGGGAAATCAGCTGTTTTTACGGCTGTGAGGCCGTATTTAGATGCCACGGAGTCGGCGATTGAGAAGGAATCTCTCATAAAACATCTCTCTATGTTGCTTAATGTTGACGAATCGTCAATAATTGACGACTATTTGCGTGGTAAGCAATTCGTTGCAAAACCAGATGTACAAGCACCTTCGGTTGGTGTCAGGCCTCTGAATCCTGCAACCATCTCAGTAGACTTGTATGCCATGTTGACCTTGGTAAATAATAGAGGCTTGTATCTGCAGACGCGGTACAAACTGGTTGTGGAGGATCTTGAGGACAAGGAGGCTGAAGCACTGTACAACGTATTGGAAGACGCTGCTCGAGAGGATGTCGGAAAGAACGACGAATATATCTTGCAGATGATTGATGACCCACAGCTTCGCAGTGATGTGGCTCTTTCCTTTACTATGGAAGAGTTCAAGATGGCACCTCAGAATGTGCTCAATGAAGCGGTGAATCGGATTCAGTTCAGAAACTACGAAAAGAAACGGGTGAGCAACAAAAGGTTGCTTGACATCAGCCTCAGTGATGGCACATCAGACGACGGGATCGAGGATTTGCTCCGGGAAAAGACAGAGATTGATACAAAGATCTCTCTTCTCAAGCAGGCCCTTGGACAGGACACTATAACAGGTAGGTAATTATACAGATGCTCGATGAAAAAATTTCGCAAACTATCATTAAAGACTTGGTCGCATGTTCAGCTTTGAAGGGGCATGTCTCAAACGATGATATCCGCAAAGCGCTAGGTGCGGATTTAGCTACAGATGAAGCGATTGATGAGATTTTGCAAACGTTAGGAGAACTGGAGATTCCTGTGACTGAGAGTGACAAGGCCAAAGTCCCCGGTATCTTTGTAGAAGATCCCACAGATGATGATATAGATACAGACATAGAAGAAGAACCAGATGATGACTTGCTCGAAGACGCCCACTCAGAAGAGGACGATGTTGTCGACGAGTCAGCCATTGATGATTATCCCACCAAGGAACCTGCCAAGAAAAAGGCAGCCTCCGATGGTGATGATGATGCAGACGACGATGAAGAGGATGCTGAAGAGGAAGAGAGCGACGACTCGATGAAACGTGCCTGGAGTGGCA